>CAZTYT010000103.1:0-7710 GCA_964618245.1 uncultured Legionella sp.
AACCACAACAAAGTGAAGTTATTGCAGAAAAAATTATTCAACTAATGAAAATTCCCATTAACCTATCTGGAAATAACATTTCTATTGATATCAGTATTGGCATTGCTAACTGTTCAAAAGAGCAAGATCTAAGTCTTGAAACTGTTTTAGGGCAAGCCGACCATGCTTTGTATCAAGCTAAATCTATTTCCGGAAATTCTTATTGCCTCTATAATGAATAACATTATTTAGGTTGCATGCGAAAACTTACGGCCAATCGATTCCATCCATTAATGGTAACAATAGCCATTGTTAAGTCCACTATTTCTTTTTCCGTGAAATGGCTTTTAATTTCTTGGTAAATAGCATCTGGCACATGGGTTTGAGATAATAAAGTAACCGCTTCTGTCCATGCCAAAGCCGCCCTTTCCTTTTCTGTAAAAAAAGGAGCTTCTTGCCAAACACTCAATGCATTCATACGACGCTCTGTTTCCCCTGATTTTTTAGCCTCTGAACTATGTAAATCGACACAATAAGCACATCCATTAATTTGCGAGGCTCTTAATTTAACAAGATTTAATAACGTCTGATCCAGACCACTTTGTTTCACAAAACCTTCTAGCTCCATCATTGCCTTAACTGCAGCAGGAGAAACATGATAATAATTAAGACGTGTGTTCATTCTCTATCCTTAGTATGAAATCAAGTCATTTCTTAGTAATCTAGTCTTATATTTTAGATCAGTTTTAAAAACTTGCTAAAAATGCTAGTACCTTGATTTATACTAAACTTATTAGTAATGAAAAATAGCAAATTAGTATCTATGCTCAGGAAGGAGGAGGCTCATGATGAGATTTTTGTCCTGCCAGAAAAATGACTTAAGAAATTTCTTGAATTTTCTGCAAACAATAGCAACCCGCTGGAGCGAAGATCAAATCTCTTGTTATTCCGCAGCTATTGCTTATTTTTCCATCTTTGCACTGGCACCGCTCATCGTTATTTGCACCGCA
Source organism: uncultured Legionella sp. (assembly GCA_964618245.1). Taxonomy (GTDB): domain Bacteria; phylum Pseudomonadota; class Gammaproteobacteria; order Legionellales; family Legionellaceae; genus Legionella. The sequence continues at coordinate 990 of CAZTYT010000103.1, forward strand.
TTAATTGGCCTAATCATAGGAAATAATCTTGCCGAAACTCAAATCTTAACTGTTGCATCCCAATTGATGGGTAAAGAAAGTGCTCAACAAATCCAGATGATGATAGTAAATGCCAAGCAGCCCTATCAAGGTATCGTGGCAGAAATAATTAGCTTCATTTTATTATTTATTGGTGCTTCAGGAATTTTCACCCAAATTCAGATGGGACTGAATGTCATATTTCCAGTAGAATTTAGCCAACCCAAACAAAAAGTCTTAAACTTCTTTAAAGAAAAATTTTTTTCCTTTGCTTTAATTCTAGGCGTGGCATTTCTATTATTAGCGTCCTTAATCTTAAGTGCAATCTTGTCTTTTTTTAGCAATTATGTAAGTTCAATATTTTCTATGGAAATGTGCATTGGTTGGTTTCTTGATTTTTTTATCTCCTTTTTAGTTATTAGTCTTCTTTTTGGTTTAATTTATAAGGTTTTACCCGAAACGAAATTAAAATGGTCAGAGCTTCTACCCGGCTCTATGAGCGCAGCCTTTTTATTTATATTAGGCAAAACAATATTAGGCATTTATCTAGGAACAAAGCATGTAGGAAATGCTTTTGGTCCTGCTGGCTCTTTAGTAATCATTTTAATCTGGCTTTATTACTCAGCCCAGATTTTATTTTTGGGCGCAGAAATCATTACAATAAATAAAATAACTACCAGAGATACTTTATGAGTCGCACCTTGAACTTTGCAGCTAGCTTAGCCATTATTTGGATGATTGGTTATTTTTTAATTGTAGGAAGTAGCATCTTCATTCCTATCGTTATTGCTATTTTCATCTGGCATATTCTAAATACTATCAAAGGTATCATTCAGAAAATTCCCATTTTAGGACCAATATTGCCTCCCTGGTTAAGAATGCTTCTTGCTTTTGGAGTCGCTGCTATTTTTGTTAGTATTTTCATTAATATTATTACTAATAACATTAGTAATGTCCTTGATGCTTCGGGGCGTTATCAGATGCATTTGATGAACATCGTGGATAATATCGACAGAAAATATCACATTGAAATATTAACTAATCTAAATAGCCTAATCAAAACGATAAATATTCAAACAATAGCACTAAAAATATCTAGCATGTTTACTACTTTAGCAAGCTCAACTGTGCTGATTGGGCTTTATGTGGTCTTTTTATTCGTAGAACAACATTTCTTTTTACGAAAAATGGATGCGCTTATTCCCTCTTTGGAAAATCAACAGTTAATGAATAATATTTTGACGCATATTATCAATGATACTCAAACATACTTAGGTATTAAGGCGCTATTGAGCATTGGGACTGCCGTCGCTAGCTGGTTAGTGATGAAGTGGGTCAAAGTTGATTTTGCTGAATTCTGGGCCCTTTTAATTTTCTTTTTAAACTTTATCCCTAATATTGGAGCTATTATTGCTATTATTTTTCCGGCTTCTTTAGCTATTGTACAATTTACCAGTTGGTTGCCTTTTTTGGAAATTAGCATTGGGTTGGGAATGATCCAATTTATTGTAGGCAACATAATTGAACCTCGTTTTTTAGGTCTTTCTTTAAATCTTAGTCCTTTAGCAATTTTATTTTCCCTGGCACTTTGGGGCGCTATTTGGGGAGTTCTAGGTTTATTTCTTGCTGTACCAATTACCGCCATGATGATGATTATTTTTGCTCATTTTGACCATACTAGGCCTATTGCCATTGTGCTATCACAAGAAGGCGATATTTTTAAAGCCTATGAAACTATTCCGGCAAAACAAATACCAGAAAAAAATTGGTTGCAATATTAGTTTGTTGGGGTCTTTTTATTCCAACAAACTTAAGACAAAACTTTCGCCAATTGCCCCATCACTTCATCAACCGAGATTAGCTTCATACTTTCTTCTCCATGCACATGTTGCCCCCAAACCGCTTCGATCGATGAACAGCCTAAAATTTTTTTCGCGGCATCAGGATAACGATTTACAACGAGATCCTGAAATAAATAGGGTCCAGAAATAAGTGGGTTGGTCACAGCATGTAAAGCAACTACTGGTGTATTTACTGCGGTAGACATATGTGATGGGCCTGTGTCAGGACAAAGAACAACAGAAGCCTTACTAATTAAAGCTAATAGTTGTTTGGGTCTGGTTTTACCAGCTAAATTAATTGCCGGGAGAGCTTGAGCAATTTGCTCAGCTAACTGCTTGTCGAAATCCCCAGGACCTCCAGTGATAACCACTTGAACCTGCCACCTGGCTTGAGCAAGCTTTAATACTTCAATGTAACGTTCTATAGGCCAGCTTCTTTCTGGTTTACTAGCGGCAGGATTAATCACTAAGATAGGGCCTTTCTTTGGCAAATGCTGCTCAGCCCACTCATAATCTGCAGCAGCAATAGGTAAATCCCAGCGAATTACCCGCTCATTAATTCCCAAGGCTTCAGCAAACTTTAAAAATCCTTCCAGCGTATGCTCAAACCCTGGGGTAATGCGTTCATTAACAAACCAACCATGCCCGTCGTTTGCGCGATGCTCATCATAACCAATCTTCCGCTTTGCTTTAATAAATGGGTAAAGAAAATTCGTTCGCAAGCTAGCTTGGGGAGCTAATAAAACATCAAAAGTGCGACCACTCATCCGTTTTTTAAAATGCCAATAATCCATCAATCGATTCGGTTTATCAATCAGGATAAATTCCACCCCATCCATTCCCTCAACCAAATCAAAAGCTGGCCGCGAGATAATCCAGGTTAATTTCGCTTGTGGTAAATTGGCTTGCAATGTTCTAATTAACGGCACAGCCATTAGCACATCGCCTAAAGCAGATAATCTTACAATACAAATGGAATTAATCATTCTGCAATACAAATCGTGAACCACAATAGGGACAAACTTCCACTCCGGTTTTTTCTATCGGTAAATAAACTTTGGGATGTGCATTCCAAAGAATCATCTCATCCGTTGGACAACTTAAGGGTAATTGATCGCGATGCACAACGTAATTTTTTTTCGCGCTGGCTAGTTCTAATTTTTCTTTTAACATGATATTCCTCAAATCAAAAAGGATAGAAAAAGTGCTTACTCAAACTATTAGTTCTAGGGATTATCCAATATTTCCCTAATTTTCGCTATAATCTCCGCAGTAAAAGCTGAATTTTGCGGATCATAACGTAAAGTATCCTCCCAGTGCCTCAACCAGGTTAGCTGACGCTTAGCCAATTGCCGAGTTGCAGCAATCCCTTTTTCTCGCATAATGCGCTGATCATAACTCCCTTGTAAATACTCAAAAGCCTGCCGATAACCCACACAACGCATCGAAGGCATACTCATTGAGAGATTCCATTTTATATGCAACTGCTCTACTTCATCCAAAAAACCTTGCGCCAACATCTGATCAAACCGCAAAGCAATACGTTCATGCAACCATGCACGTTGTACAGGGAAGAGACTAAAATTAATAAAACGATATTCGGGGATTATTGTTTGTTGTGTTAAATCAGATAGGCAAATTCCGGTGAGATAATACACTTCTAATGCACGCTGAATCCTTTGTGTATCATTAGCATGAATTCGTGTCGCAGCTTGAGGATCAACCTGGGCTAATTTTTGATGCATTTTTTCCCAACCCAGTTGATTGGCTTCAGCTTCCAATTGTTGACGAACCTCTGCATCCGCTTCTGGTAAAGTAGATAGCCCTTTTTGCAATGCATTAAAATACATCATGGTTCCTCCAACTAACAGAGGAATTTTGCCCTTATTCATAATCGTTTTAGCTAAAGATAAAGCATCTGTGCAAAATTGTGCTGCGGAATAAGCATCTATGGGATCCAAAATATCAATTAAATGATGGGGAGCTATCTGTAACTCTTCCGGAGTTGGTTTAGCCGTACCGATATTCATTTCTCGGTAAATCATGGCTGAGTCAACACTAATGATTTCAAATGGATAATGAGTAATCAACTCGCTTGCGAGTGCTGTTTTTCCCGAGGCAGTTGGCCCCATTAAGCAGAAAATTAATTTAGACATCTGAATACATCACAGGTTTTGCTCCACCGTTGTTGCGAATGCAGTGACCATTATTCGCCCCATTACTGCTCTACAAGTCTCTTTCTTAGTCATTATAACTTAATAAATCTCGACAATCTTCTATTGTTAGTGCTTTGAATAAACCTTTTTTCTGCTTCTCTTGTCGATAACGAGCATGCAACAACGAATTAAATTCTATTTTTTCCTCCTGGCTTAATAAACGAGGATCAAAAACCTGGGCTTTAATAATTAACTTTATCAGTTCACCAATATCAACCTCAGTCAGTGTTTTTATTGCGTTAAATAATAAACGCAAATCCAAGTTAGGTGTTGCCAAAGGGATTGTGCGCACTAAAATTTCTGCATCATTTATCAACTCAATTTCGATGCCTAACTGTCTTAAACAAATGCCAAGCTCTGAAATTTTTAGTTGCGGTTCGTCAATAAGAGAATAACGAATAGGAACAAGTAACGGTCGACTTGGCCATGGTAAAACCAACTCTGTTAATTGTTTCTGCAAAACTTCTGTTTGCAAAGATGGAAAATTAACAAGATAAGGTTGTTGATCAATAAAGGTTAAGATGAAGCAATTATTTAAAATTATCCAGGAAACATCTGCAGTAAAATAATTAGGCGTAGAAACAGACAATAACGGAGAAGGTTCATGGATTATCTGTACGGCGGTTGAGCCCACATGTTCGTGCTCATAATCCTGTTCTTGATGTGTAACTTGCTTTGTCTGTAAAGCCATCCTCAATTGGGAGGTAAAAAAATCATGCACTAGTCTTGGCTGTTGAAACCGAACTTCATGTTTTGTCGGGTGCACATTCACATCAACTTCTGCAGTATCAATAGTTAAATACAATACACAAGCGGGATATCGTCCAGGATATAATATGTCCTCATAAGCTTGTTTGATTGCATGATGAATAAGCTTATCTTTTACCATTCGCTGATTAATATACACCCATTGCCGATCATTTTGGCTACGTTGAAACCCAGGACCACTGCTCCAACCATAAAGCCGCATTCCACCTCTTTCCACATCAAGGAAAATTGCTTCTTTCATAAAAACACTGCCCAATATTCGACTCATCCGAACCAAACGACTTTGTTCAGTATTGGCAGCGGGTAAAGTTAAAACATGTTTACCATTGTGTTTTATAGTCAAGGAAACGGAGGGAGCACTTAAGGCAAAACGTTTAATGACTGTTTCAATTGCCTGAAACTCCAGTTTTTCGCTTTTCAAAAAACGCTTACGTACCGGGGCATTAAAAAATAAATCCACCACATCCACCGTCGTACCAACCTTATGTGCACAGGGGCTAATAGTCATTTCTCCATTACATACCTGTAACTGCATAGCGGTTGCTTGCTCTGCGACCTTTGAGCTGATAGTTAATTTGGCTACTGAAGCAATGCTTGCTAATGCCTCACCGCGGAAACCCATACTGCTGATAGCATATAAATCATTTAAGGAGTTGATTTTACTTGTTGCATGAGCAGCAATGGCTAAAGGCAAATCCTCAGCAACAATACCGATTCCGTTATCACTTATTTTAATTTGATTTAGGCCACCATAACCAATTTCGATAGTAATGGCACTAGCCCCGGCATCGAAAGAATTTTCTAATAGCTCCTTTACTACTGAAGCAGGACGCTCAATCACTTCACCTGCGGCGATTTGATTAGCAATAAGTGGAGGTAATTGATGTATTCTCATGCCCAATTGACCGGAATCACTAATTTTTGCCCCGATCTAAGCCGCGGTGTTTTGCCATATAAATGATTGGCTTTTTGCAGAGCGTCAATGGAAACATGATAACGAGCCGCAATGGCCGGTAAAGTTTCACCTGCTCGCACTAAATGGAATTTATTACTAACCATTGCTTCTATCCGCGACCCATGTGGAGGGTTATCCCAAAAATATCTCTTAATCCCTTGAAATATAGCTTGGCTTAGGCGAGTTTGATAAGCAGAATTTGTCAAATTACGTTCTTCTCTTGGATTTGATATAAAACCGGTTTCCACCAAAATAGAAGGAATGTCAGGTGATTTTAAGACCATAAAACGAGCTTGCTCTACTCGCGAATTATGTAAATTGGTAAAACTTCCTAATTGACCTAATACTTGTCCGCCCATTTGCAAGCCAGCATTAATCGTAGCTGTTTGTGATAAATCTATCAGAACCGAACGAACCACGCCATTTTGATCGTCAAGCTCATCCAAATTTACCCCACCAAGCTCTGAATAGTTTTCTTTTTCCGCAAGCCAGCGTGCAGCCTCACTTGTAGCACCTCTTTGTGATAAAGCAAAGACCGAGGCACCATTAGAATGAGGATTATTAAAAGCATCAGCATGGATAGCAACAAACACATCACCATTATACTTTCTGGCAATATCCAGCCGCTCTCGTAATCCTACATAATAATCTCCTGAACGCGTTAAAACAGCCCGCATACCTGGTTGCTGATCAATGAGGCGTTTTAATTTAAGCGTAATGGCTAATACTACATTTTTTTCCTGACTACGATGCGGCCCTCTAGCACCTGAATCTTTACCGCCATGCCCTGCATCCAGGACTACGATGACATCGCGCAATGACTTCGATGGGCTATGACTAACATGAATTGGAGTCTCATGGGCCAAAATAGGTTCAACCTTTTGTGACGCTCGCTTTGCTGGCGGTGCCACACTAGTCGGCAT
>CAZTYT010000104.1:0-7619 GCA_964618245.1 uncultured Legionella sp.
ATATGAGTACAGTTGAAAATGAGCTGACAGCTGAATATCAGGGAACTTTGCTTTATAATGAACCTTTGGCAGAATATACAACCTGGCGTGTGGGTGGCCCGGCTGCCAAGCTTTATAAGCCCGCTCATGTAATGGATTTATCTTTATTCTTGCGTAATTTGCCCCAAAGAGAGCCCTTATTATGGCTTGGTTTAGGTTCAAACTCTCTAATTAAAGATACTGGATTTAATGGAACAGTAATCCTTACTCAAGGATGTCTAAAGGACATTAATTTGATAGATGCCCAGACAGTAAAAGTTGAGGCAGGTGTTTCATGCGCTAGTATGGCACGATTTTGCGCCCGTAATAACCTCGCAGGCGGGGAGTTTTGGGCAGGGATTCCTGGAACGATGGGTGGAGCATTGCGTATGAATGCTGGTTGCCATGGCGGAGAAACCTGGCAATCTGTGGTAGAGGTTCATACAATGACCCGTACGGGAGAAATTAGGGTCCGTAAACCGGAAGAGTTTGAAATAGCGTATAGGCATGTTTCTGGCCCGTCAGATGAATGGTTTATTGCTGCCACCTTTAAACTACCTTTAGGTGAAAAGGAAATTTCCTTACAAATTATCAAGGACTTATTAGCAAGGCGAGCAGATACTCAACCCACTAATGAATACAATTGTGGTTCAGTATTTAGAAATCCTCCTGGCGATTTTGCTGCTCGGCTTATTGAGTCTTGTGGGCTCAAAGGATTTAGTATTGGTGGCGCTATGGTTTCCCAAAAGCACGCCAATTTTATTATTAACCATCAAGGTTCAGCTTCTGCGGCTGATATTGAGGCATTAATTCAGTTGGTACAGGCTAAAGTTCGTGAGCAAACAACGGTTGAGTTAATGCGAGAAGTACATATTATTGGAGACTATTAATGTCCAAGCCTATTAATTTGGCTCTGCTGTATGGCGGAAAATCTGGAGAGCATGAGATTTCATTAATTTCAGCGGCATCTGTTTTAGCTAATCTGGATACAAATAAATATCATATTATTCCTGTAGCGATGGATAAAAACGGGCTTTTCCACGTGCATCAATATCATGATTTATTGGCTTATAAAGACAAACTTCCAGTGGTAACTGAACACTCAAAGCCATTGGATAATATTCTTATTAATGGTCGTTTGGCGGTTGATGCCGAGGTAGTTTTTCCAGTAGTACACGGTCCTTTATACGAAGATGGTTGTTTGCAGGGTATGCTGGAGTTAGCGGGGGTTGCATACGTAGGCTGCGATGTCTTGTCTTCTTCTATCGGTATGGATAAAGACATGGCTAGAAGAATTGCTTGCATTAATGGTTTGCAATCAGCTCAGTATAAGCTTTTATCATGGCATACTTCCGCAACGGAAAGGCAGGCTTTTTGCCAAAACGTAGCAGCAGAGTTTGGTTGGCCTTTATTTGTGAAGCCATGTGCTATGGGTTCTAGTGTAGGAATTCATAAAGCTAAAAATATGGCCGAACTGGTCGCTGCGGTGGATGATGCATTGCGCTATGACGAAGAAATACTAGTTGAGTCCTTTGTTGAAGGGCGAGAAATTGAATTATCAGTACTGGAAAGCAAGGTGCCTTATGACAAACCACGCGTGAGTAATGCGGGTGAAATTCGTGTGCATCATCCAGATGGTTTCTATTCTTACACTGCAAAATACTTAGAAAGTAATCACACGGAATTAATCATTCCAGCTCATTTAAGTGTGGAACTGGAAGAGTCATTAAAACAGGCCGCTGCTGATATTTTTATTCGTTTAAAATGTAAAGGGATGGCGCGGGTCGATTTTTTTGTGAATGATAAAACAAATACAATTTATTTTAATGAAATAAATACCTTGCCTGGTTTTACTTCGATTAGTATGTATCCTAAGTTATGGCAAGCGAGTGGCTTAGCTTATCCAGATTTATTAGACGAGTTGATCCGTATTGCTTTACTTCATCATAATTGTCGAAAACATTTAGTGACTGATTACCTGTGAGAATAATGATTAATAAAAGAGAAAATGATTCAGGCAGTTTACGTTATGTTTGCTCGCTATGGTTATTAATTCTTAGCGCATTGTTTCTTGTTGGCCGCTTGGGTTACCATTATTGGCTTGCCAATCCAAGCTATTTTCCTATTACCACAGTAAAGGTTGGAGCAAGTTATGAGCATGTGACTCATAAAGAGTTGGAAAATATCTTGGCAAAATATGCTAATAACAGTTTTTTTTCCTTACCAGCAAATCAATTGCGACAGGAGCTGAATGAGATAAGCTGGGTGGATACAGCAACCATAGAACGTGTGTGGCCAGATACCTTAAAAGTTAAGTTAGTCGAAAAAAAACCGGTTGCTATTTGGTATAACGCGTTGATGACTGAAGACGGCAGAGTTTTTGGCGAGGGAGGTATCCCGAAGGAAATGAATTTGCCTTACTTGAAAGGACCTCAATCTCAACAAGCAGAAGTCTTACAAGTTTATGAAAAATTGAGTAAGATATTATCAACGTATGGATTAAATGCTGCTGGACTGCATTTAAGAGATAATCAATCCTGGGTATTATTAATGGGAAATGGCGTAAAAATATATCTGGGGAAAAAAGAACTAGAAGCACGATTGCTGCGTTTTTGTAAGGCGTATCCTGCCGTTTTTGCACAAAAAGCAGAGCAGCTGGCGAGTGTGGATTTACGTTATCCACGCGGTATGGCAGTGCAATGGAAACAACAAACGGAACGATAATGGCTAAAAAAATAGAAAAAAATATTATCACTGGCTTGGATATAGGTACTTCAAAAATCGTTGCTCTTATTGGGGAAGTAGCCTCGGATGGCAGTATAGAAATAATTGGAATTGGTCGTCATCCTTCTCGAGGGTTAAAACGCGGTGTAGTCGTGGATATTGAAGCGACAGTAAACTCAATCCAAAGAGCAGTGCAAGAGGCTGAATTGATGGCTAATTGCGAAGTAAGAACGGTTTATGCAGGCATTGCTGGAAGTCATATTCGCAGTTTGAACTCCCATGGTATTGTGGCAATTCGTGATAAAGAAGTATCACAGGCTGACGTTGATCGAGTAATTGAAGCGGCAAAAGCAGTTGCAATCCCTGCAGATCAAAAAATTCTTCATATTTTGCCCCAAGAATTTATTATTGATTACCAAGGGAGCATTCGTGAACCTGTCGGAATGGCTGGCGTTCGCCTTGAGTCCCGAGTTCATTTAGTTACTGGTTCAGTAAGTGCGGCGCAAAATATTATCAAATGCGTACGTCGTTGCGGATTGGATGTAAGTGACATCATTCTGGAGCAACTCGCATCGAGCCATTCTGTATTAACTGAAGATGAAAAAGATTTAGGTGTGTGTCTAATCGATATTGGTGGGGGAACCACAGATATCGCTGTCTTTGCTGAAGGAGCAATTCAGCATACGGCGGTGATTCCCATTGCGGGGGATCAAGTGACTAACGATATAGCCATGGCTTTACGTACTCCAACTAAAGCTGCTGAAGCAATCAAGTTGAGTCATGCTTGCGCTTTACCTGAACTAGCAAACCCAACACATATGCTCGAAGTAGCCAGTGTAAATGATCGGCCTGGGCGAAAAATTTCTGCAAAAGCATTAGCTGATGTAGTATCTGCTCGTTATGAGGAATTATTTACTTTAGTCCGTGATGAGCTACGTCGCAGTAAATTTGAAGATCGGATGGCTGCAGGAATAGTTATTACTGGCGGGGCGGCTAATGTTCATGGTGCAATCGAGTTGGCTGAATTGTGTTTTGAGATGCCTGTAAGAAAAGGTTATGCACATCACGTATCTGGCTTGACTGAAGTAACAGAAAATCCTTCTTTTGCTACTAGTGTTGGGTTACTGTTGCATGGTTACCAGCAACAATATGATGCACGTTACAATGTGCCTGCACTGAGTGAAAATACTCGCAGTTTATGGCTACGTATGAAAGAATGGTTTCAAGGTAATTTTTAGGCGACAGGTAACTATGGACGTCGCTATAAGGTGAGGGACGTAAAGTTTTAAGCATAGTTGCTATTACAGAATGAATAAATGGAGAGCATGGGTATGTTTGAATTGATCGAAGGCCAATCACAATCCAATAACGCAATAATTAAGGTTGTTGGCGTTGGTGGTGGTGGCGGTAATGCTGTTCAGGATATGGTTGCCGAAAATATTGACGGCGTTGAATTTATTTGTGCTAATACTGATGCACAAGCGTTAAGAGCTTCCAGGGCAAAAGTTCATATCCAACTGGGTGATGAGCTAACTAAAGGTTTAGGGGCTGGTGCGAATCCACAAATTGGTCGTGAAGCCGCAGAAGAAGATCGCGAATTAATTCGTGAAATTCTTACTGGTGCTGACATGGTCTTTATTACTGCAGGTATGGGCGGTGGTACTGGAACTGGTGCTGCACCAGTATTTGCTGAAATTGCCAAAGAATTGGGAATTTTAACAGTAGCTGTAGTAACCAAACCATTTTCTTTTGAGGGTAAGCAACGAGCTTTGGCTGCTGAAGAAGGTATTCGCCGTTTAGCAGAACATGTTGATTCATTAATTACTATTCCAAATAACAAATTACTGAGTGTTCTTGGTAAAAATATTAGTCTAGTCAATGCATTTAAAGCAGCAAATAATGTTTTATTGGGTGCAGTGAAAGGTATTTCTGATTTGATTACTCGTCCAGGCTTAATCAACGTTGACTTTGCTGATGTTCGGACTGTGATGTCAGAGATGGGAATGGCCATGATGGGAACTGGTACTGCATCGGGTGAGCAACGAGCTCGTCAAGCTGCCGAAGCAGCTATTGCCTCTCCATTATTAGAAGATGTGAATTTCTCTGGGGCTCGCGGTATTTTAGTGAATATTACTGCTGGCCTGGACATGTCCATTGGTGAGTTTGAAGAAGTTGGTGATGTAGTAAAAGAATTTATTTCTGATGATGCAACAGTAGTAGTTGGAACTGTTATTGATCCAGAAATGTCTGATGAAATGCGAGTTACAGTGATTGTAACTGGACTTGGAGACGAAAGACAACGCGCTCAACAGGCGCAACAGCAAGGCCATCGTTCACGTTTAGTGGAAACGATGCGTAGTGATGGATCTTTTGATTATCAACAACTTGATAAACCGGCAGTAGTGCGTAAAGTTCAGTCCGGTGCTGTATCAAGGGCGAATGGCGAGAATATACCGGATATTGATTATCTTGACATCCCTGCGTTCTTACGTCGTCAGGAAGAGGCTTAATTGTTCTGCCCGCGACTTGTTCGCGGGATATAAAAAAATAGACTAATTTATAAAAAGTTGCTAAAATCACTGAGTTTTTTGCGCGCAAAATAAAAATATTAAGAGGAACAAGGTGAGCACTGAATGATAAGACAAAGAACTCCTAAAAAGGTAATCCAAGCCACTGGCGTAGGATTGCATTCTGGTGAGAAAGTGCTTTTAACCTTAAGGCCAGCTCCTGTTAATACCGGGATTATTTTTAGACGTGTTGATCTTTCACCTGTTATAGAAATTCCTGCATCTTACGAATATGTTGGTGATACAATGTTATGTACTTCATTGCAACACCACTCTGTTAAAATTGCTACTGTAGAACATTTGCTTTCAGCTTTGGCTGGTTTAGGCATTGATAATGCCTATATTGATGTGAATGCACCGGAATTGCCAATAATGGATGGTAGCGCTGCACCATTCGTCTTCCTTATTCAATCTGCTGGTATTCGTGAACAAAATGCTGCGAAAAAATATATTCGTATTACCAAGCCTATACGGGTAGAGGATAATGGTAAATACGTTCAATTTTATCCTTATAATGGCTACAAAATTTCTTTCACGATTGATTTTGATCATCCTGCATTTAATGATAAACCACAAGCTGTGAGCTTTGATTTTTCTACAACTTCTTATGTAAAAGAAGTTTGTCGTGCACGTACTTTTGGTTTCCTCTCTGACTATGAGAAACTACGTGAGTGCGATTTGGCTAAAGGCGGTAGTTTGGATAATGCTATAGTGGTGGATGATTATCGTGTACTGAACGATGATGGCCTCCGTTTTGAATCTGAGTTTGTTACACATAAAATCCTGGATGCTATTGGGGATCTTTATTTATTAGGTTCTAGTTTAATAGGTGCTTTTGAAGGTTATAAATCTGGGCATGAGTTGAATAATAAATTGCTGCGTGAGTTAATGGCCAGACAAGATGCATGGGAATATACTTATTTTGATTCCGAAAAATCCTTTCCTGTAATACCTGCTGAACTATATCCTGCTGAAGCCTAATAATTTTATTTGAGTTACTTTTAAAGATCTGTTGTAGTTAGATTATTCCTAACAAAAGTTTGCTATCTATGACAGTTCGTACCTGTAGCGATGCCTGCAGCATTCTGTAATTTGAAGTAAAAAATGGCATTCCTCGGGTTGCTGCAAACAAATATTGACACTTAGGCAAACCAGAGGGATAGATCGTTTGCAATAGCAAAGGAGTTGCAAGATGAAACTTAATTTAAAATTTTTTACATTTGCCATTCTGGCAAGTATGCCTGCTTTTTCTGCAAAGATGGATGCTAACCAAACAAAACCAGAAGATGCGCTCCATTTGAATTGGCTGGATCGTCAAATTTCGCCAGCCCAGGATTTTTATTCTTATGCCAATGACAATTGGAAAAAAAATAACCCTATACCGCCTGAATATTCAAGCTGGGGAAGTTTTAATATTGTTAATGAAAAAGTCCAAAACCTTTTGCATCAAATGCTTATTCAAATCGCCAATAGCAAAAATAAACCAGGAAGTATCGAGCAAAAGGTTGGAGATTTTTATTATAGTGGTATGGATGAAGCCAGCATTAACAAATTAGGCGTTAAACCATTGCAGGCTGAATTTTCCCAAATCGACGCGATTAAAAATTTAACTGATTTACAAAAAGAAATTGCCCATTTACATCAAATAGGGGTTGGGGTATTTTTCAATTTTGGCAGTATGCAAGACTATCAAAATAGTGAAAAAATGATTGCCGCCGCAGTACAAGGCGGCTTAGGTTTACCTGATCGTGATTATTATTTAAAAGACAATCCTAAATTCAAACAAATTCGTGATGCCTATGTAAAGCACATGGCGAAGATGTTTGAATTATTGGGGGATGCACCGGAAAAAGCCGCCAAAGAAGCAGCAACAGTCATGGCTATTGAAACCCAATTAGCAAAGGATTCCATGTCTCAGGTGGAACAGCGCAATCCTCATGCTGTTTATCATATTATGAATAAAGATCAGTTGGCAAAAATTACTCCGAATTTTTCTTGGCCAGCTTACTTAACAGCAATGGGACAAGAAAATCTGCAAAGTATTAATTTGGCCATGCCAGATTTTTTTAAGGGTCTCAATCAACAATTAACCCGTGTTCCTCTACAGGATTGGCAAACTTATTTACGTTGGCACTTGATCGATGACTATGCTTCTTATCTATCCAAGCCTTTTGTTGATGAGAACTTTAATATGGCCACTGCATTGACGGGAACAGAAAAAATATTACCCCGTTGGAAACGAGTTTTAAGCACAGAAAATGGGGCTTTGGGATTTGCTATTGGCAAGATGTATGTAGAACGTTACTTTTC
>CAZTYT010000105.1:0-7616 GCA_964618245.1 uncultured Legionella sp.
GTGACCACTACCCAATACTTAGCCGAGGCACAGAAACGCTTCGGGGCTGAGCGAGTCTTTACCCCCGAACAAATCAAAGGACTCGAATATCAGCATGTCTTACTTTATAAACTACTGAATGACCCGCGTTATAAGTCTGCCAATACCCTCATCAATAACCAACTGGTTTTATTTAAAGAGCCTAAAAGCGAAGCGATTATTAAATCGAAAAATGGCAGTGTTATCCACAATACCATTGTAAACGAACTCTTTGTGGCGATTACCAGAGCCCGAACCTCTGTCTCAGTGTATCAGCCTGACACCAATAAACAGCCTCATCCCATCGGGGCTTTGCTTAGAACATTTATGGGCAAGGATGAAAATAATAATAACATTGCCTCTATTCATGTGCAGGCAACCGAAACTAAATCCTCAGAACAAGAATGGCGAGACAAACTGCAACAACTAAAACAGCAGGGACAAACTGAAAAGGTAAAACTTATTGAAGAGAAATTGGCTCCACCCACAGCCCAGCCACAACAAAAAGTGAGTCAGGCTGAAAAAAAAACCATTGCTAAAAAAAGTAATTTTAAATCTGCTCAACAAAAAACAGTGTCCGCTTCTTTATTAAGCTTGCCTACTATTAAAAAACATATAAATCCAAATCAAGATAAAGCTACACTATTGAAGATCCTATCCAGTCCTGTGCTATTAACTGATTTAGTAATGCTTCCAAACGCTCAAGAATATTTGTTCAAGCAACAGCTTTCTCTCATAAATCCTGAACTGCCAAATTGCAGTTTATATCAATGGCTACACGCTCATAACAAAAGAGAAGTGCTACTCAAAACAATAAGTGATTTATTATTGGGTGAGGTTGGAGTGCCCAAAAATAAAAGAAATTTAAAAAGGATCAAGCAACTAATTGATTTACTTTTTGCTGATACTCAAATAGATCCCCTGAAAAATGAAATGTTATTTGTCAATCTCTTGTATTCAAATCTATTTGAGCCGCTTGCTTTAATTATAAAGCAACATTGGGAACCTCAGCATTATACTGCTTTTTTAACTTATAAGGATGACAAGAGACGCTTATTAATAATAAAAGCCATTGAAGGAAATGACCTTGAAACACTAAAAAAGATTCATCTGGTTAGAGAACTTTCGACTATACACTTTGAAGACAGGAAAAGTGTCGCCCACATGGCCATTTTATTTGCAAACTACAATATACTACGTTATCTGGGAACAATAAATTTTGATTTTAAAGCCCCCGATAGTCATGGTATAACTCCCTTGCTCGCTGCTATTGCACGTAATGACATAGAGGCAATGCAAGTATTGCGCGATCTAAAGGTTCCTTTTGATACGCCTGTTGATGCAGGTGTATACCCTGTTCACATGGCAGCGTTATATGGGGCTTTGCCGGCTCTTGAAACATTAAAAAAATTCAACATAGATATCAATATACGTCAAAAAAAGCTCAAACAAACTCCCGTTTTTTTTGCACTGAAAAATGCATACGATGAAGAAAAGGAAGGTAATACAAAGTATGCGAAACTAGCAAAAGCCGGATTTTATAAATTACAAGAGCTAGGAGCTGATCTAAATATTGTCGACAACGTGGGACTAACTGTAGCGCATCTTGCTGCTCATGCAGGAGACTTGGAACTACTTAAAAAACTTAATGAGTGGAAAGTAAATCTCAATCAAGCAGATTATTCGGGTAAATCACCCGCTGATTATGCAATAAGTAAAGGCGTGTATAATAACGAGATGAAAGAATTAGGGATGCTCCCTATTTTCTATCAATCAAAATATAAAGAGGTTAGTACTTCTCAAACAGGAATCAAACCCTATAGGGAAAATAATGAGAACGTCTTTTTTGTTGCTTCTGTGGCAAAAAATGAAAGCCTGCAACCAACACTCGATACTCATCCTAGCCCCCCACAATAAAAACTGGAGTTATTTGTTGTAGGACAAAGGCACAACCCGGATAGATCGACACCTTTTTAAAGCTCGAAAGCAGCCGGATATTTCCATGTGAGACAAATAGTTTTCTCGCTATTTTTTATTAAAAATCAACAGAAATCAGCAAATTTTGCTAGACTAATAGTGAAGATGCATAAAAAAAGAGGTGGACAAGATGAAAAAATTAATTTTGCACCCCACCGATATTAGTCAGTGGCATGCTTTGGTTCTTGAAGCCCAGGCAACAACTCGGCTAGTTTTGAATGAAAACACGGAAAGTTATTTGGTGTTTTTATTAATGCGTTTTTCACAAGGGCCAAAGCTAATTGAATCCGTAATTGCCCTTGATTTTTTAGAATCCATGCATCGTTCACGCCCCTTACAAATGCAACTAATGCGTGATGTAGGCGATAAAAGCTTGCTTTTTTGTGGCCTTTTCCCTGGCATTGCCAAAAAAACGCCATGTCAGTTTGAATTATTTTTCTAACATGGGGCAGGCTGCTTACTTAACTGTTAGCGAACTCGAAGAACAACCTTCTGCCAATTTGTACGTTCAACTCAGTGAGCAGTTTAATAATTTACAGCAAATATTGCAGGCGATGCGCGGGGAATGTTTGCAATTCACACCCACTGAGTGTCCGCTTTTATCTCCATTTAAAGATACTCTACAATAATCAAGTAGGCTTTGATATCAGGATAGTAGTGCTTCTTCGAATGAATCCCCGTGGTCGACACCGCGGGGGATAAAAAAAGAGTAAATTTATGGTTTATGAAATAATAAAGCCACATCAATTGCATCAAAGAGATACTCTTTACTGCAAAAGTCACAGCGAATATCGATTTGCCCTTGCTCTGCTAATAATTCTTGAGCGTCTTTCTCTCCCAGAACAGTGATCACTTGCTTCATTTTTTCTGTATTACATCGGCATTTGAATTGGGTGTGCCGAGGCTCAAAAAGCCGCAGCTCAGTCTCATTATATAAGCGATAAAGCAAGGTTTGGTTATCCAAGTTCAATAACTCTTCCTCACTTACTGTTTGCCCTAATTGCACTGCATATTCCCAGAACTGCTCTTTTTGTACTGAATCCTGACCAGGGAGTAATTGTAATAACATGCCCGCGGCTTTGTTTTCATTTGCTGCCAACCAAACACGAGTAGAAATCTGTTCCGATAAAGCAAAATAATTCATTAAATTTTCACTCATCGAAGTGGCTTGAATAGGAACGGTGCTTTGATAGGAGTTAGCTTGATTATATTGGTTAATAGTTATCACCATTTGGCCTGTTAAAAAAGCTGACGCATAATCTTCTGTTTGCAAATTTTCGGCAAATTGAGCGAACGCTCTAATATTAAGTTCATGATCACATTGTACTAATAATAATGGCAAGCGCTCATCTCCTTGAAATTGTAAATTGAGGCTTCCTTCAAATTTAATACTGGAGGCTAAAAGCAAACAGGAAACCAGAGCTTCTCCCAGCAAGTGTTTTACCATAGGAGGATAAGTGCGTTGCGACATAATGGTTTGATAAGTTTCTTCAATATGAACTATCTCTCCACGGATGTTAGCGTGTTCAAAAATAAATCGTTGTAAAGTATCAGCTTCATTCATAATTAACTCATCAAATAATAAAATTCCCCTGCTCTATCGCTTAATTCTACTATAATCAGGCTTATTAATCGATTTTCTCCGCAATTTACTTATCCTTTTTGCAAGCTTCTTTTTTTTCTTTTTTTCTGGAGAAATACCTAAATTGGACTATGCTTTAAAGACCCCCTTAAAACTGAGGAAAAAATCATGAGTGAGAAAAATTTCTTTACACCATTAATAAAAACACTGGATAAAGTGATTTTGGGTCTTGAAGAACAAAATGACAATGAAAAAAAATTAGAATTCATTGAAATTGATACTGAAGAAGAGTTTGATGTTGAACGTTCTATCAATTAATAGTTGATTCATCACAGCAGAGAAGCAATAATCGCTCCTTTTGAGCGAGAACCCAATGATGTTAAACAGCCAGCAAATGGCAGCCGTGCATTACATAGACGGGCCTTTATTAGTTCTTGCTGGAGCGGGTAGCGGCAAAACACGAGTTATTACACAAAAGATAGGCTATTTGATCAATACTTGTGGTTATACACCCAGTAGTGTGTATGCAGTAACCTTCACTAACAAAGCAGCCAATGAAATGAGAACTCGCGTAGCCGCAGTTCTTCCTGCTGCCAACCGGCGCGGTCTTAAAATAGCAACCTTTCACACCCTAGGTTTAAGCATGATTAAACGTCATCTTGACTTATGTGATTTAAAAAAAGGTTTTTCTATTTTTGATAGCGAAGATTGTTTACAAATTTTACGTGGTTTTCTTCCTGCAAATAAAGCAACCGAACGAGATTTTCTCATGCAAATCCAGCAGCGAATCTCTCGTTGGAAAAATGATTTGCTGTCTCCGGAGCAAGTAATGAGAAATGCTCCTGATGCACCATTATACGAAGAAGCATCTATACTTTATCCACGCTACCAACAAGCATTAAAAGCATATAATGCGGTGGATTTTGATGATTTGATTCGCCTTCCAGTTAACTTATTAACTGAACATCAAGCTGTATTGGAATATTGGCAAAATAAAATTCGCCATCTGCTCGTTGATGAATATCAAGATTCCAACACGAGCCAGTATTTACTAGTAAAAATGCTCACCGGCCTTCGCGCTCATTTCACTGTAGTGGGTGATGATGATCAATCGATTTATGCCTGGCGTGGCGCCAAACCCGAAAACTTAAAACAGTTACAGCAAGATTATCCTCATCTTAAGATTATTAAACTAGAACAAAATTATCGTTCGACGAATATTATTCTGCATACCGCCAATCATTTGATCGCCAATAATCAACATCTTTTTGAAAAAAAGTTATGGAGTGAGTTAGGCCATGGTGAATTAATACGAGTAATTCGTTGTAAAGACGAACAAGATGAGGCAGAACAAGCAATCACCGATTTAATTAGTCATAAAATGCGCCATCGCACCCAATACGGTGACTACGCTATATTGTATCGTGGTAATCACCAGTCACGTATTTTTGAAAAAGTTTTACGCCATTATGGAATACCTTATCACATCAGTGGCGGACAATCCTGGTTTGCTAAAACAGAAATAAAAGACATCTTTGCTTATTTAAAATTGCTCTGCAATGACGCTGATGATGCGGCCTTTTTGCGAGCCATCAATACCCCAAAGCGAGGAATAGGTGAGACCACTCTTGACGCATTAGGACATTATGCGCAAGGAAGAGGAATAAGTCTTTATGCCGGGGCAGATCATCTTGCATTAAGTGAACTGATTGCAGAAAAACCTCGGGCTGCATTAATTCATTTTAAAACCTGGATGGAAGAAATAAAAAAAA
The DNA here is from genome assembly GCA_964618245.1 of uncultured Legionella sp. Lineage (GTDB taxonomy): Bacteria > Pseudomonadota > Gammaproteobacteria > Legionellales > Legionellaceae > Legionella. The sequence continues at coordinate 5,350 of CAZTYT010000105.1, forward strand.
GGCTCACCAACGCAGCAATTACTGAACAGTTGAAACAAATGATCGAAGAAAGCGGTTATGAAGCCCATATTTATGAACAATGTGATACGCCTGCTAAAGCACAAAAAAGAATGGAAAATGTTTGGGAACTTATTGAATGGATTGAACGCTTGCTTCATAAAGACGCGCAACAAACATTAACAGACGTGATTAATAAATTAATCTTAATAGATATTCTTGAGCAATCGAATGAACATAATCAGGAAACATTGCAATTAATGACATTACATGCCTCGAAAGGTTTAGAGTTCCCATTTGTCTATCTGGTTGGCATGGAAGAAGAGTTGCTGCCCCATCGAGTTAGTATTGATGATGATCAAATAGAAGAAGAAAGACGCTTAGCCTATGTAGGTATTACCCGCGCACAAAAAAGCTTGTGTTTTACCTTAGCAAATCAAAGGCGCAAAGGCGGCGAAATGCAAGATTGCTTACCTAGCCGTTTTCTTGAAGAGTTACCAGCACAATATCTGGAGTGGTATGGTAAAAATGTGGAAAAGTGTGAGGAACGCTCCAAAAATCTGGCTAAATCGCATTTGGCTGGACTTAAAAACATGCTAAGCGAAACGTAATTAAAAATATTCCCACTTACTAATTTTCCGGATTTTCGGTATAACTGTTTTTAGCTTTTTTGCCAACACACTTATATGAAAAAAAACATCATCTTACTTATTGTCTCTTTTGCCATGTTTATGGAAGCAGTTGATACTACTATTATCAACACGGCTATTCCGGTCATGGCTCAAAGCTTAAAAGTTAACCCTTTAGACCTAAAGCTAGCATTAATCAGCTACCTGCTAAGTTTGGCTATTTTTATTCCTATTAGCGGTTGGATTGCCGATAAATTTGGTGTGAAACGAGTTTTCATCAGCGCGGTTGGCATTTTTACCCTAAGTTCCATTTGGTGTGGTTTTACCCATAACTTGGGGGAACTAATTTGTGCTCGTTTAATCCAGGGCGTGGGCGGCTCACTTACCATGCCTGTTGGGCGTCTTATTATTCTACGTACCTGCGAACGCCACGAACTCATTGCCAAAATGAGCCTGGTGGTAATGGTGGGGTCATTAGGAATGATGCTTGGCCCCTTGCTAGGCGGAATAATCACTCATCATTTTTCCTGGAGCTGGATCTTTTGGGTAAACATTCCCGTTGGTATTTTAGCCATTTTATTGTCAATAAAACTTTTGCCCTCCATGCCTTCCCGCCCAGTTCCCCCTTTAGACAAAATAGGCTTCATTCTGTTTGGTTCCGGCTTGGCCTCGCTCACTATTGGGCTTTCCATGTTTAGTGAGTCTTACCTAAATCATACTCAAGCGCTCTATTTTATTATTATTTCAGTGATACTGTTAATAATATACACGCGCTATTCCTATCATAAAAAAAATCCTGTTATTAAAATGGAATTATTACAGTCACGAACTTTTTCCATATCGGTAAGCAGCAATTTATTTTCACGTTTAAGCTTTGGAGGGATTCCTTTTTTACTTCCTTTACTGTTACAGATTGGGCTAGGATACTCATCGCAATTATCTGGCATATTACTTGCTCCTATCGCTGTGGGCGTATTTTTAGTTAAACCCCTATCCATTTATATCTTGCGCTGGTTTGGTTATAAAAAACTACTTATTTTAAATACCGCCCTGGTGAGTTTCTCCCTCTGGTCATTCTGCCTTATTAATGAAACCTCTAGTATATATAGAATAGGTTGTTTAACTTTTATTTATGGTTTTTTAATTGCGTTACAATATACGGGGATGAATTCTCTTGCTTATGCAAATATTGCTGAACAAGACATGAGCTCAGCAACCAGTATCATGAGCACAATTCAACAATTAGCGCAAAGTTTTGGAGTAGCAGTCTCTGCTATCCTTGTAAGTTTCTTTTCATCCCAAGGTGATCTGACTGTCGATATTTTCCATCAAACATTTTTTACCCTAGGATTACTGACTTTTAGTTCGGGTATTATTTTTCTTTGCTTGCGTCAAAGCGATGGCGAAGAGCTCATTAAGCCAACTCCTAAGCCCTAAAATGAGTCAATTAAGCCGCCATAGACCTGTTTTTTTACTTTTTTTTGCAAAAATATGGAAAAAAACAAAAATTTTTAATAAAAAAACAGCACAACAAACAAAATAATGTTACAATAAGCTTGTAACAATTTAGGAAATTAACATGTCAGAAAAAATTCGCGGTACAGTAAAATGGTTCAATGAGTCCAAAGGTTTCGGTTTTCT
>CAZTYT010000106.1:0-7598 GCA_964618245.1 uncultured Legionella sp.
AAATATGGATTGACGCGTACCAAGTTGCATGAGTTAATTAATGAATTTAAAGATGTTGGTGGTGTTGGTATTGAGGTTGTTTCAGGTGAAATGACTGGAACCGAAATTAATGAAATGGTTGGAGTATGCATACGCTTTGATTTATTGGCTTCCTCTGGCTCCGATTTTCATAGTGATTCCATGTCACGGGTTAACCTTGGGCGGCAAATGCCATTGCCAGCGAATTGCAGACCGATTTGGTATGAATGGGATATTAAACAGGGGACTTTATGAGTCAGTTTTTTGCGCTACATCCAGATAATCCACAGGCGCGTTTATTAAGGAAAGCAGTGCTGATTATTGAGGAAGGCGGATTGATTGCCTATCCAACGGATTCAGGTTATGCCTTGGGTTGTAGTTTAGGCAATAAGGCAGCTTTAGAGCGGATCCGGCGCTTAAGACAATTAGATAAAAATCATAATATGACTTTAATTTGTCGCGATTTGTCTCAATTAGGAACTTATGCTCGCGTTTCTAACCCTATTTTCAGGTTGTTGAAGGCCTTAACCCCTGGTTCTTATACTTTTGTCTTAAATGCGACCTCTGAAGTGCCTCGCTTAATGTTACATCCTAAAAAGAGAACTCTCGGACTACGAGTTCCGGATAATGTAATTACATTAGCTTTGCTGGATGCTCTGGAAGCTCCCTTAATGAGTACCACACTAATTTTACCAGGAGCACAGGCTCCTTTGAGTGAGCCTGAAGCAATTAGAGATCTATTAGGCAGTCAAGTGGATTTGGTAATTGATGGTGGTAATTGTGGGCATGAACCCACTACCGTTGTTGATTTGACCGGAGATTACCCTGTTATTTTACGTGAAGGGAAGGGTGATCCTGAACCTTTTCGATAGAAAATTTATAATTAAAGATGAAGAGGATATTGATGTCAGCGTTATTTACATCCAATAAACGAGTTGTTTCTGGAATGCGTGTCAGTGGGAGATTGCATCTTGGCCATTATCATGGGGTAATAAAAAATTGGATTAAATTGCAGCATCAGTATGATTGCTTCTTTTTTGCTGCCGATTGGCATGGCCTCACTACTCAATACGCAGAGACAGGCTCTATCGAAACGCACTTGTGGGATATGGTTATTGACTGGCTGGCTTGTGGCATTAATCCAGGTTTATCGCGAATTTTTATTCAATCTTGGGTGCCTGAACATGCTGAACTTCATCTTTTATTATCAATGATCACTCCTTTAGGATGGTTAGAGCGTGTTCCTACTTATAAAGATCAACAAGAAAAATTAAAAGAAAAGGATTTGGCAACGTATGGCTTTTTAGGTTACCCACTTTTGCAAAGTGCGGACGTTTTGCTCTATCACGCTGATTATGTGCCAGTAGGCGAAGATCAAGTGGCGCATATTGAGCTAATTCGTGAAGTTGCCCGTCGATTTAACCATATTTATGGAAAAGAAGCTAATTTTGAAGAACTTGCTGCCGAAGCCATAAAAAAAATGGGCAAAAAAAATGGCAAAATATACAGTGAGTTGCGTCGTCAATTCCAAGAAGATGGAAATCATGAGTCCATTAAAACAGCCCAGGCTCTTTTAGAAGAACAGTCTAATCTATCAATCGGAGATAAGGAGCGTTTGCTGGGTTATTTGGAAGGAAGTGGAAAAATAATTCTTTCTGAGCCACAACCGTTACTCTCTGAAACTTCTAAAATGCCAGGCACTGATGGACAGAAAATGTCTAAATCGTATCATAATACAATTATGCTACGAGAAGAGCCTGCTCAAGTAGAGAAGAAAATTTTAACAATGCCAACTGATCCGGCGCGAATAAAGCGCACTGATCCTGGCGAACCCGAAAAATGTCCTGTATGGCAGTTTCATAAAATTTATTCCAATGAAGAGGTGAAGGATTGGGTACAAACGGGTTGTCGCTCTGCTGGGATTGGTTGCATTGATTGCAAAAGACCGATTGTTGATGCTATTAATAACGAGTTACAGCCTATACAAGAAGCGATCAAAGAATATGAAGATGATTTGGGATCGGTTAAACGAATTGTTGCTGAGGGTAGCGAAGCTGCACGTGAAGAGGCGGAAAAAACTATGAATGTAGTTCGCGAAGTCATGGGAATAGACTATTAATGATAGTTGAATTATCAAGCAAACCTGAGATTAAAGCCATTGTTGATGGCAAAGAATTTACTCAGATCCCTGATGATTTATTTATCCCTCCTGATGCATTAGAGGTGTTGCTGGATTCGTTCAGTGGCCCCTTGGACTTGCTTCTATATTTAATTCGTAAGCAAAATATTGATATTTTGGATATTCCAATTGTGAGTATTACTCACCAATACTTGCATTATATTCGGTTAATGGAAAATAGAAAGCTTGAGCTGGCAGCCGATTACTTGTTAATGGCCGCTATGCTTGCTGAAATTAAGTCGCGCATGTTGTTACCTGTTCCTCCATCTAGTGAAGAAGAGGAGGAAGAAGATCCTCGAATGGTTTTAGTAAGAAGGTTACAAGCTTATGAGCAAATTAAACAAGCAGCAGAGTTATTAGATGCTTTGCCCCGGCAAGAAAGAGACACTTTTAGATTTCAACTTGTACCCTCCGAAGTTGAGGCAATTAAAATTTATCCTGAAGTGGAGCTAGCCGAGTTAATTGTAGCGATCCAGTCGATATTGCAACGAGAGGAGCAAACTAGCCACCACCAAATATCCCGTGAGGCAATGTCAGTTCGTGACCGAATGAATATGATTTTAACCCACCTCCAAGAACATCAAGTGGTGGAATTCAGGCAATTGTTTACTCAAGATGAAGGACGAATGGGGTTGGTGGTTTCATTACTGGCTATACTTGAATTGGCTCGCCAATCATTGATTATTATTACCCAAAACGAAGCTTTTTCTTCCATACACGTACAGGCTGCTTAAAATGGATGAAAACAAATTAAAAAATATTATTGAGGCGTTATTACTAAGCTCAATCGCCCCTCTATCAGTCGATAAGTTGTTAGAGGTATTTGATGAGTGGCAAAAGCCTTCTAAAGAACAAGTTTTGACAGTAATTAAGTCTTTGCAGTTGGATTTTTTATCTCGTTCTTTTGAGTTAACTGAAGTTTCTACAGGTTTTATTATTCAGACAAAAAAAGAATATGGAACCTGGGTTTCTCGATTGCAAGCAGAAAAACCCATGAAGTATTCACGTGCATTGCTTGAAACTTTAGCAATAATTGCTTATAAGCAACCAGTTACTCGCGCAGATATAGAAGAACTGCGAGGAGTCGCTGTAAATAGCCAAATCATGAAAACTTTATTAGAGCGAGAGTGGATTAGGATTGCAGGTTATAAGGATGTGGCAGGTAAACCTGCGGTTTATACAACGACTAGAGAGTTTTTAAATTACTTTAATTTAAAAAATTTAAATGAGCTTCCTGCTTTACCTGAGATTATGGAGTCATTAGCTCTTAATAGTCCTATTAACGAAGAGTGTATTAGCGAATGAGTAGTGAAAGGTTACAAAAAATATTAAGCCAGGCCGGTCTGGGGTCGCGTAGAGAAATGGAGCGATGGATTGAGAGCGGTTGGGTTCAGGTGAATGGAAAACCAGTAAAACTGGGAGACTCGGCTGGTGCTGAAGATAAAATTACCGTGAAGGGAAAATTAATTCCCAATCCTTTGAAATCAAAACCAAACACACGCGTTTTGCTTTATCATAAGCCAGTAGGTGAAATTTCAAGTCGCCATGATCCAAAATTTGAAAAAACAGTTTTTGATAATTTGCCGCATTTAAGACAAGGTCGTTGGGTGCAAGTTGGACGTTTAGATTTAAATACTTCCGGCTTATTATTGTTTACTAATAATGGCGAGTTGGCCAATCAATTAATGCATCCTAAGTATGAATTAGAGCGTGAATATGCTGTTAGAGTTCATGGCCAAGTAAGTCCAGAGATTTTAAATAATCTTAAAAAAGGCGTTGAGTTGGATGATGGCAAGGCAAAATTTACTCGTATAGAGTTTCGTGGTGGTGAAGGAACAAATTCATGGTATCACGTTACTCTAAGTGAAGGACGAAATCGGGAAGTCAGGCGTTTGTGGGAATCTCAAGGACTAGAGGTAAGTCGTTTAATACGTGTGCGGTATGGTTCTCTTTCTATGCCCAGGTTTTTGGCGCGCGGTCAAACTTATGAGCTTACTCCACAGGAAGTAGCTAATTTCCTTTCATCTTTGTAGCCTTGATATAGTGTTATGGAACCAAGGTAATTTGCAAACAATTTTCTTTCTTACGTGAGATTTAATTTTGCTGGGCTTAGCCCAGCAAAATTAAACTTCTTGATTAGGTTGTATAGTTTTTTGCGTGAAAAGGTTTAAGGGACTCAGCGATTTGCTTATATAATTCAGGAAGCCATCTTGGCTGAGCAAACGTTGAGGTGGACGGCTTTTTGTGGCGCAAATCGTTGGGGGCAATAATTACTTGAATGTGTTCCAGACCAACACGACGCGCCAATATAAATAGTTGATCAATTGCTAAATCGCCTACTGCCAAACATCCTACAGAAAGATTTTTCCCATGAATGAAAATATTATTTCCCAACTGCCTGCGGCCATCTTCATATCCTTTTTGCTTATCAAAATTATTCGGATAATTAATCATCATAGATAAATGCATGCTGCTAAAAGGATTAAAATTAACTAATCGATATATTCCCTCTGGTATTTGTTTATCGTTTTCTCTTAGTTTAGGGCCAAGCCTTCCACTAAAACCAGTTAACGGATAATTATGAATGTGTTTCCACTGTTGATCAGGATTTTTAGCCCAAAGCTCTACTCTTCGCTCTGATTTAAAGGCAAGCAAAGCAATATCACGAGGAGGGTAGCTGACTTTTGCTTTGGCAAAATAAGTTTTTAGTTGAGGTTCAACACGTAAGCCATATTTTTTGATCGCACGCTCAATAGCGTCATCCCAGTTAAGCTTAGACGGTGCCATGGCATGTATATTTAAGCTTGCAAGCAAAGTAAAAATGGTTATAAAGCGTTTCATGAAAACACTAAAATGATAACTTTTAGGCATGGTATCAAATAATAATCCCTAGAACAATCAGTAACTTCCAGATATATAACTAAAAAATACCTGGACATCAATAACTAATTTCCATTTTATGTTATTTGTTGTGCAAGGCTCAACAAACTTAACTTTTTTTCTGTTACTTCTTTTTTAATGAAGGTGATAGTTTAAATTGATTCGTAACAAAATCCGGGCTTTTTGACAGGTGGCCTATTGAGGCAAGCAAGCCATAGTAATTGGGGCAGAGATACATAACAGAATTATCTGGAGAAATTTTATAAAAAACATAGCTATATTGGCAATAATTAGGCTTATCAAAAAGCGCCACTTGCATTATTGGTGTACCTGTTTTTTTGTTATTAATAAACACGGCATTAATCCAAAGATTGGTAATAACTAAGCATGCGCCTACAACCATAAAAGCGCTAATAAAGCTACAAATATAGTGAAAAACAAGACGATTAATACTTAAATGATAGAATACCTGGATTAAAGCGATTACTAGTACTAGTAAAGTGAGTGAATAAATACTTGCATTAATATAATCAAAATAGGTACCGAAAATTTGGTTACCTGAAAATTGAAAGTGTACTAATGCAGCAATCAGGCTTAACCACAATGAGGAAATAACATAAGCAATCGCTTTTCTTTTTATGCCAATCAAGAGGTGGATGAGGGCAATAAGCGGGAAAAAATATTGGATCACTTTAGCCAAAATATGCATTAAGTAAGCTCTCGCAATAGTAAGTGATTATTTTAGCTTATACTTATAACAGTATTTTTAACTTCTGGCTAGGCATAAAGGGAATCGTTTCGTATAGGTATTATTGTGTAGATAAGATCAATATTGGGAAGTTAATAAAAGAGGATGTGCCTATTCAAAAGGCACATCTTTTTTAATGTTACCCTCTCATTTGAGGGACATTCTTAACTGGTTCTTCTTCATTCGGAGAAAAGAAGGCAATAACTGGCGCTGCGATTGTAGAAAGACTGCGAGTGACAATATGAGCTAAAGATAAAGGAATTATAATCGCGGCAACTACTGCGGCAACAATAGCTAAAGCAGCGCAGGCTACGGTAAGAGCTCCTAAAAATCCGGCAATACCAAACTTTGAAAAACCTTCTTCTTTGCCTTCTTGTTTTGATGCTTTGAATGGCCACTCAGCGCAGGCAAATGCTAACGTAGTAACGGACGAAAATGCACTGGCTGCCGCAATAAAGGCTGCTACAGCACTAATCGCTAAAAATACAGTAGGAGCAACTACTGGTGCAACAAAGGTGAGGTTTGCGTCTGTAAAACTTTTGAAAGGTGTAAAAAAAGCCAAGCCATTTTCTTTAAAAAAGTTCTGCCCTGCGTCTTTAGCATTCAATATTTTTTGAGCGCGAGCGTTGTTTTTCATGAGATCTAAGAGATTTAGCATGTTAGGATCTATATTTCCCATATTATTGGGGACATTATCGGGATTGTGCATATTATTTGCAGGAATGTTTGCTTCATCAGGCATATTTTCATATTGTGCTTGCATAATAGTAGTACCTTGGTTTTTAAAATTTAACAATTTTAATAATATTTGAACAGCGTGTCAATGGACTATATATGAATTACTTGGTTTCTTTAATCAATATGATTAAAGGTTGCGTAGGATACCCGGTTGTTTTAATCATCGAGGAGGGAAGCATAATTTTTTTTATTTTAAACGGATTATGGGTTGTAAATAAATAATCGGCTGGATCAATAGGGTTGGTATTCGTTGTTTGACTCTTGGTCTTTGCTGCAGCACTAGAATGCATACTACCTATCCATAAAGGCTTATTAAACTCTAAAAGATTGTAGCTTGACTCCCAAATGCGTAACTCCAGATAAAGTTTAGTTTTTTGATCTCTATAAATCATAATCAGGGAAGGAGGTTTATTTTCATATAATTGGGTTAACAATGGTAATTTCACATGATTAGTCTGCTTGGTTAGCCAAGTGGTCAGATTATTAAAAAAAGACTCATTATGTGTTTCCCAACCTCTTAAAACCAAATTTTTTTCTAATGTTTTAAGATCGCCAGAATATTCAATGTTAAGTAAACTGATTCTTTTACCAATACGGCTTAACCGATAAATCGGTAATTGCGGCTGTTGTTGACCCCACCAGGCTGCTTCACTAAGTACAAATTCTTTACGATAAAAAGTATGGTTGTATGAAATTGTTTGGAAATTATAGTAAGTGGATAAAGAAGCTGTTAGAAAAAGTATAACGAAAAGTGAAAAAATCATGGGGATTTCATTTTTAGCTTGAGAAATGAACAAGTTATTTTTTCTATAAATTAAACACCAAACCAAATTAAAAGTTATACCTCCAAAATAAGCTGCTAATACATCACTTAGCCAATAATCACCAAGGTAAAGTGTCCCCAAACCACTTAGGCCAAGAATGCCAAATACAAAGGATCTCAGTGTTGTAGTTAAAGGTAAATAAATACGATTAAAATAAAATAAAATAAAACCATAAACTGCAGTGGCAACCATGAGGTTAATAGCAGGAAAA
>CAZTYT010000107.1:0-3469 GCA_964618245.1 uncultured Legionella sp.
AATTACGAATATGGTGGATAACGCGGCCTCCAGTCGCCATACCACTGGCAGAAATGTTAAATTGGCTTGGTCACTTGCAAAGAACACCTAAAAAAGTGTTTATTACGCATGGAGAAAGAGAGGCCGCTTTATCGCTTAAAGAAAAAATTGAAGATAAATTTCATTGGAAATGTATTATTCCTGACTACCTGGATCAACAGATATTAAGTTGATTAAAAGGAGTTTTATCATGCATGAATTTAATAAGCTCCAATTGATCAAATTAGGGATTGATACGCTTCATGAATTTATTATTTTTATGCGCTCCGATTGTTTAATTTGCAAATCAGAAGGGTTTGAATCACTGACTCAAGTGATTGTGACTTTAGGCAATCACTCTATTGTAGCTACTGTGAATCAGGTAAATTCAGATATCTTAAAAAAAAATCAAGCTAGCTTGTCTGAAAGTGCATGGATACGCCTTGGCGCTAATCCTGGCGATTATATTAGTATTTCTCATTTACCCCCTGTGATTTCGGTCAGTTATGTGCGTTCAAAAATTTATGGTCACACCTTAAATTCAATGGAAATTAAGGACATTGTTAGTGATATTGTGGCAGGCAAATACTCTAATATTCATTTATCCAGTTTTATTACCGCTTGTGGCCACGATAACTTAAGTCGCAAGGAGATTGCTGCTTTAACTCAAGCTATGGTTGAAACTGGGGAGCAGTTGCAATGGGAGTATCCCATTATACTGGATAAACATAGTGTAGGGGGTATTCCAGGCAATCGAACGACTCCCATTGTCGTTGCGATTGTTGCAGCAGCTGGTTTAATTATTCCCAAGACTTCTTCGCGCGCTATTACCTCTCCTGCTGGCACAGTAGATACAGTGGAAACAATGACTAAAGTAGATCTAACGGTTAAGAAAATTCGTCAGGTTGTTGAGCAAGAGGGGGGCTGTATGGCATGGGGTGGGGCTTTGGGCCTAAGTCCTGCAGACGATATTTTAATTCGTGTAGAAAGAGTATTAGATTTGGATCCAATGGGACAAATGATTGCCTCTGTTCTTTCGAAAAAAATAGCAGTCGGTGCAACCCATGTTTTAATTGATATTCCCGTAGGCCCAACGGCAAAAATCAGATCGGAAAATGAATTTAATCAATACCGGAAATATTTTTTGGGGATAGGCAAGATGTTAGGGGTTCATGTTTATAGCTTAAAAACATGTGGTGATCAGCCCTTGGGTAAAGGGATTGGCCCAGCTCTTGAAGCAAAAGATATTTTAGCTGTTTTACATAATGAGCAAAATGCACCTTATGATTTGAAAAATAAAGCCATTACCCTTGCAGGGATGCTTTTAGAGTTAGGGAAAAAAACGCCTCCAGGCCAAGGCATGGCTTTAGCGACGCAATTATTGGAAAGTGGCTTGGCATTAAAAAAATTTTTAGCAATTTGTGAGGCTCAAGGCGGTTTTACTGAGCCGCATACTGCCTCATTAACCTATGATGTAGTTGCTGCTTTTAATGGAATAGTGAGTGAAATTGACAATCGAAATTTAGCGAAAGTAGCTAAATTGGCTGGTGCACCGCATGACTCTGCTGCGGGTATCGAGTTTTTTGCCAAAATAGGGACTTTTGTTGAGAAAGGCCAAGTTTTATATAGGATACATGCGGAATCCAAAGGGGAATTGGAATACTCCTATGCTTATGCATTATCGATGCCTGAAATTATTAAAATCACTCCGTCATAAATCAAGGATAGAATATGAATGAGTCACTGCTTTTTTCGCTCCCAGGTAATGCAAAAATAACACATTCATTAGCTCAAAAACTGGAATTAGAAATAGGCCATATGGTGGTGAGACGTTTTCCTGATCAAGAAACGTATGTGCAGGTATGTACGGAAGTTGTTAATAAGACAGTTATATTGGTGTGTTCCTTACACAAACCGAATGCTAAATTGCTTCCCTTGTTATTTGTGGCTCAAACATTGAAGGAATTAGGAGCTAAAAAACTTTGTCTGGTTTCTCCCTATCTGCCTTACATGCGTCAGGATAAGCGTTTTCATCACGGCGAGGCAGTCACATCGGCTATATTTGCTCAATTATTATCCAGTCATATGGATTGCCTGATTACCATCGATCCGCATTTGCATCGGGTTCAGCAACTGTCCCAAATTTATAATATGGATCAACTCATTACGTTGCATGCGACTCAAGTTATTTCTCAATGGATTTCCCGCCACGTCAACCAACCCGTGTTGATTGGGCCAGATGAAGAAAGCAGACAATGGGTTGCAGAGATAGCAAAGTATCATCATCTGCCTTTCATTGTGGGAAAGAAAAAACGCCTGGGCGATAGGGACGTCATTGTCTCTTTACCTCAACTAAAAAATGAAGAGCAAACTCCGGTTATAGTAGATGATGTTATTTCTACGGGGCAAAGTATGTTAGAAACATTAAGCCAATTGAAATTACAAGGATTTAAGAATGCGATATGTATTGGAGTTCATGCTTTATTTTCGCAACAGACGGAAAAAAAATTATTGGCACAAGGAGCAAAAATCATTACTTGCAACACTATCACACATAAAACTAATCAAATAGACGTTGCTGGACTTATTGCCCAAGGTATATCAAAAATTCATTCTCAAAAGTATTAATTTTGTTAGGGCCATGGTTCAACAAAACTATAAACTATAATTAATACAATAGGATTTTCTAAGGAACTGAATAATGGAAAAGGATGCATATCATAAGCTACTTGAAGTACTAAATTGTTCAGTTATCCCCTTAAAAGCAGAGAAAGAGACTTATGGTCCAATCATTAGCCAGTTAAAGAAAGCTCGCTTTGTAATGATCGGTGAAGCAACCCATGGTACTCACGAATTTTATCAAACTCGCATTAAAATAACGCAAAAGCTTATTGAAGAGCATGGTTTTATGGCAGTTGCAATTGAAGGGGACTGGCCAGATGCTTATCATGTCCATCGTTATTTACAAGGGGATGGAGCACCGGAAAACAGTGAACAGGCGCTTGATAAATTCCAACGTTTCCCTACCTGGATGTGGCGTAATACCACGATGCCTCCTTTTCTTGCCTGGTTAAGGAAACATAATGATGCTTTAGCGCCAGCTGAAAAAATAGGTTTCTATGGTTTGGACTTATATAGTTTAAATTCTTCCATGCAGGCAGTAATTGATTTTTTAATGAAGCTCGACCCTGAAGCTGCGCGTCGTGCCAAAGCGCGCTATGCTTGTTTTGATCATTTGGGCGTGGATCCGCAAATGTATGGTTATTTGATTAACGCAGGAATAAAAAAAGCTTGTATTAATGAAGCTATAACGCAATTAGTCGAATTACAACATCAGGCAGTTGCTTATCTTCATCACGATGGGATAGCTGCTGAAGATGAATATTTTTTTGCAACCCAGAATGCCCGCCTGGTGAAAAATGCAGAGCATTATTATCGCACCATGCTCGAG
>CAZTYT010000107.1:3479-7580 GCA_964618245.1 uncultured Legionella sp.
TGCCTCCTGGAATATTCGTGATCAACACATGGCGGAAACTTTAAATGTTCTGGCTGATCATTTGGAAGCTCGTTTAGGCAGGCCTGCCAAAGTAGTGATATGGGCTCATAATTCACATATAGGCGATGCCCGGGCTACAGAAATGGGCGAACGGGGGGAGTTCAACTTAGGGCAACTTGTGCGTGAGCAATATGATAATCATGCCTATTCCATTGGTTTTTCTACTTATGAAGGTACAGTAACTGCTGCTTCCAATTGGGATGAGCCATCACAAATAAAAAAAGTGGTTCCTGGTTTATCTGGAAGTTATGAAGAGTTATTTCATCATGTCCATTATAAAAATTTCACTTTAAATTTAATTGGAAATCAAGAGCTCGAACATTTTTTAAAAATACCACGCTTACAACGCGCTATCGGGGTCATTTATCGGCCTGAGACCGAACGTTTTAGCCACTATTTTTTTACCCACTTGCCCTATCAATTTGATTCATTAATCCATCTTGATAAAACAAGTGCTTTAACACCATTGTAGGGTTTTGCAGGAGAAAGATAATGTATAAGAATATTATGGTAGCAATTGATGACAGCGACACCGCACGCCATGCTTTAGATGAGGCCATAAAGCTATGCAAGGCGCTCAAAGCCAAATTACATATTTTCCATATTATGGATGAATCTGTTTTAAATATAGTGGATGAATACCTCGATTTTGATACGCTGTGGAATGCTTATAAAGAGGCTGGGCAGGCTCTGTTGGATAAGGCAAAAGCGGTAGTGGAGAATGCGGGAGTTTCTTATGAAATGCATATTGTTGAGTTAAAGCCCTATACTACCCGTCTTGCTGAGAAAATTGTGGCAGAAGCTCAGGCTTTACCTGCTGATATCTTAATTATTGGTACGCATGGCCGCCGTGGTTTTAGCCGGGTTTTTCTGGGCAGTGTTGCAGAAAATGTATCGCGGATTGCTCCTTTGCCAGTTTTGCTGGTAAGTAATAAATCCGCTCCTTAGTTTATTTCCAGTGTAAAATATGGGGCGGATTATGCAGAGTTGGTAACGTTTTATTTGCTGGCCAGCCAAGAATAATGGGGGCAACAGCAGTCATCTTTTGGGGAATTCCTAATTCTTCTTTCCATTCTGGTGAATTAAGGGCTGCGACTGAAAAGCCAATAACGCAAGAAGCCAGACCAAACGTTAATGCGGCAAGCATAAGATTTTCTGCCGCCAGCCAACAATCTGCATTAACAAACGTTCCCTTAAAAGCACTATAAATAACAATTAAATTATGTGCGTTATAAAAAACATTAAATTCTTTTTGCTGCACAATTTCAAGGATATGCTGTTCTTGCAAGTCTTCATTGCTTTTGGGATTTTTTTTAGTTAATAGCTTCGCGGTCTCAGAGATGCGATTCAATATTTCTTTCTCTTGAATCACTACAAAAGCTCGAGATTCTTCATGAAGTGCAGATGGAGCATGGATAGAAGCTTCCAGAAGCTGATTAATGATGTCAGCATCAATTTTTTTCGGTAAAAAATCACGCACAGCATGACGATTATAGATTGCATCCATTACATCAATTTTATAACGTTGGATAGATTTGGGGTTTTCCATAGTTGCTGCGCTCCTGGCTCATTCTTATATGCTGCTGAGGCAATTGAATTTCTTTATATTATAGCAAAAAAACTTGGCCGTCACTGTTTCTTCTTGCCAAGGATCTCTTCCTTTGTGTAGGATTAATTTTTATCTATCCAATATGCGCTTATGAATTATTTAAAGTCCTATTTTCTGCATGGAACTACCTTGAGCAAAGAAGTGTTGGCGGGTATTACCACGTTTTTGACCATGGTTTATATTGCTTTTGTCAATCCAAGTATCCTGCATGATGCGGGTATGGATCAAGGCGCGGTATTTACGGCAACGTGCCTGGTGACAGCATTTGCTTGTGCTCTTGTTGGGATAATAGCAAACACTCCCATTGGTATTGCACCAGGTATGGCACTAAATATTTATTTTTCTTACAGCGTGGTGCAGGGGATGGGAATCGATTGGCAACATGCCCTGGCCATGGTTTTTATTTCTGGCTTATTATTTTTCCTCGTTACGTTAACCGGAATGCGCCGTCTGTTGATAGAAGCTATTCCTTATAATCTGCAAATCGCAATTTTGATAGGCATTAGTTTATTAATCGCATTAATTGCGCTGCAAACGAATCAAATTATTATTGACGACCCTCATAGCTTAATGAGGTTAGGCTCGATTAAAACACCCGAGGTCGGTTTATTTTGTCTGGGTTTTTTACTTATTTTAATGCTTGATTATTATAAAGTTCCGGGAGCAATTATTATTGGTATACTTAGCATTAGTGCAATCAGTCTGTTATTGGGGATGAGCACTTGGCAAGGATTATTTGATTTACCTCCTTCACTAGCTCCCACTTTTTTACAACTTGATTTTTCAGGCCTTACTAGTGCAACGGCACTAAAAGCGATTTTTACTTTTTTCTTAATAGCTATTTTTGATGCAACCGGTACTTTAATTGGCTTGCTTAATCCAACTGTTTTTAAACACAAAGAAAATTATTCAAAACGCTTAAGCTATAGTTTAACCGCAGATGCAGCGGCTTCTACTTTAGCAGGTCTTTTAGGTTCAGCCAGTACTTCGCCTTATATTGAATCGGCTACTGGTATAGAAGCAGGAGGAAGAACAGGGATAACCTCATTGGTTATTGCAGCGGGTTTTATTTTAATGCTGTTCTTTTTTCCCTTAGCCAAAATGATCCCCTCTTATGCTGTGGGACCTGCTTTACTTTATGTAGCTTGTTGTATGATGAAGCATTTAACTGACATGAAGCTTTCTAATATCAGTGAAACCGCGCCCTGTATGGTCACCATTATGATGATTCCTTTTACTTCATCGATTGCCAATGGCATCGGTGGAGGGATTATTCTTTTTACCGTCCTGAAATTGTTTACCCGACAAAAAATAAATCCATTAGTTGTTATTTTGAGTTTGGTTTTTGTGGTTTTTTTCTTAATTAGTTAAAAATTTTATTTTGTAAAGCCGTGAGTTAAGTAAGAAAAGTAATACTATGTAGTAGGAATCCCCGTGGTTTCACCACGGGATCTAGTGAGCTTGCCTCGAGCCATAATCATTAGGTCTTATAGCCAAGCTGGATTTAGCAAGCGTATCAATTTAACTTAGAGTAGCTTGATTTTGAGTTAATACTTCGTGCATTTCAGTGGCGTTGTTCTGTCCTCTAAACTGTCTGAAAAAGCCGCCAAAAAAACCTGCTGGATTACAACTACTTTCTGCTAATCCAGTTTCACTGGCTTCTGAAGCAACAGTATTCTCCGAGGTTGATTGACAGGAGCTAATCAAAGAGACTGCACCGTCTTTTACAGAGCCCAAACAACCCATCGTTTTTTCAATGAGGCTAGGGCCTGCGTCTACTTCTACACCAGCATCTTCTGCTCCAGAGTTAGCGCAGGAATTGAAAAAAGAACTTACATTGTTTTTTATACTGCCGAAACAATCTGCTGTTTTTTCTATGATTCCTGATTTTTTAATGCCATAAACAGTGCCACCTATTGCAGCGCCTACTAGTACAATACCAACTATACTACCCACAGCAATTCCAATTATTTCCCAGTATTCTTGAGTACAATCAGAGTCTACTTTTTTTAATGCATCACAAACACAATTTTTAAATTCTGAATCGACTGAACCATACTTTATGATGTAGGTATAAGAATCAAAGGCAATATTACAAAATTTATCTCCAAAGATATCACTTAGATCCATGCTGCGTTTTTCGGCACCACAACCGCCATCATTTATACTTTTAGTGACTAAATCCATAAAACGATCTCGAGTGCATCTGCTATCAGCTTCCATAAGCAAATCAGTACCACTTGAACCCTCTTCAAAATAACCTTTATATTCTGTATGGTGTTGACTTGCTTTCGCTAGTAAAGTGTTTAATTGCTCAAGCGTTTGATAAAGAAAAGAAACATTGACTGTCATATTGTACTCTCTGTAATTTCAAAAAAATGGCATTATATATATATAAATTTCATAAATAAAAATATTTATACAGTATCACG
>CAZTYT010000108.1:0-7448 GCA_964618245.1 uncultured Legionella sp.
TTTTTAAAAGGATAATAATCATCACTATTTTTAACTCCCTTACGCAGAGGAACTTTTTCTTGTGAAGTGATGGTTAGCGAAAAAGGATATAAGGGCGTGGTTAAATTTACTCCATAATAGTCAGGACTTTGGGTAATAAACCGACCAAAACCAGAGTATTAATAGCAAAAGGAATATTTGTGTCGATGGTTGCTCGTTGGGGTTGATAAATACCTGGGTAACCTAGTATGTAGGCTCCATCATTGTTAGCTTGCACGACATTGGTAAACAAGCGATAAACATTAATTAAACCGATATAATCTTTAGGCTCCAATTGAGGTATTGGTTTACCCATCTTAATTGCCTCTTCAATTTGCTCAACCAATTTATTAATCTCATTTTCACAAGACTGATATATTGTCAGGCTTATATTAAAAGCCAAATGAATAAAGATATCTTGTTTTTCTTGAGGAAGAGTTTTTAGATATTGGGAAAAATTGGCAAGCTCTTCTTCTTTTTTTTATTTCTTGGTGATTAGCCAGATTAGCAAAAAAATTGCTAATTGCTTGAGGAACCTCTTCATTTCCATGATGTTCGTGGCTTCGAAAATACTGTAATGCGTCTTTCTGCGTAAGTTCAGGTCTATTTTTTAAATAAGATTGGACGAGTTCAAGGGTCTTCATTTTTATAATTAATAATTAGTTTGAAGCATTTTAAATGAAATAGCTTAATAGAATATTAAATGGTGCCTCAATATGATAAGGCATTGTATGCTTGTTATACGTAATGCGGTAGAGTTCAATTAACCAGATAGGTTTTGGGGCAAGATTGTTCCGGGACTTTAGGGTTTTTTACTCCATAGAAGTAACCTTTTTTCAGATTATCGCATACTTGCTGAATATTTAGCTTATCCAGGCATTGGGGCAGGTTTAAATTTTCACAATGCGGGAAAATAACGTCATTCCCCTTAACTGCTTGATATTGTTGATTATTCCAGGCATGCAGATCGCTGGTATAATAAGTAGTAAAATTTTTAATTTGTAATTGAGCATTTAATTCAAATATCTTCATTCCAGGATAATTGTGGTGATTACGACTAATACCTGGCGTTGAATAGGCATAAATATTAGTGCCGTCCGCTAAATCAATTTTCCTGAACTCTTCCATATGGGTATGGGAGGTTAGTATTGTAATTTGCCCATAACGATTGTGGTATTTATTAAGCAAATTAATAAATTGTTGTGTATATTCATCATACCAAAATGGCTCATTACGGTATGATTTTCCTGGCGGTTCATGTAAGGCTATGAGAAGCTGTTTCGCCTGATAATTCCTTAATTGCTGCTCTAACCAGGCAAGTTGTGTGGATGCATCTTCTTCCTGATGGGTATATTTTTTAAAAAATGCAGATTTAAGAAGGGGAATTTTAGTCCATTCAGTTGCATTAAGAGCGATGAGCATAATTTCTTTATTATTGGGCAGAAGGTAACTGGAGTAATACCCATCATGATACATATGACTTCCATCAATGATTAATCCCTGACAATAAGCGCAAGCTCCGTCCCAATCTTTTGCATAGGTTAAGGGAGAGATCCCTTTGGATTCAAAAGGTTGATAGTTTCCTTGCAGGGAATCATTATTGCCTGGAACATAAAATAGAGGCTTTCTACTTGCATCGCTTTCATAAAGTCTATGGAAGACCAGGGCTTCATATTCTTTTTTATGAGGGTCATTAAAAAGATCATGTACGGGGAGATCGCCTAAAAAAAGAATAAAATCGACTGTTTGACTCAATTCCTTCATTTTATTTAAGGTAATTTGCATAAACTCTGGCCCGGTATCTTGGCCATCTTTGGAAATGTTTTCAGGGCCGTAGTGGATATCACTGATGGTAAGAAATTTTAGATCAGCATGCGCAACAGGTAAAAAGATAAAGAGAGAAAGAAAAATGTTACAAATAAATTTCATTAGCATACTGTTGTTGAATGAAGGTGTTGTTGGGCCTTGACCCAACAACAATGAAGTCCTGCTTTTATTATACTAGGCAGATTCTCTAATAGTCCATGTTCTTTGAGCTTGATTAAGTGAATCATTTGCCTGAACCCAGACAAGCATAGGTTTGCCAGAAGGATTAATGGGTAAATTTTTGGATGAAAGCATCACGGCAAAGGGATATTTTCTTCCCACTGTTTGCAATGAAGCCCATACTTTACCTGCATCCGCCTGATTATCATTTACGACCAGTTCATTGCCGCGATAAACAATATTTACCGCTTGCCCTCTTAACGCAGTACGCACAGCGGATTCCAACTGTCGCCATTTTGCCTGCTGGGCTTTTTGTCGTTGTACTTGTGTGGGATTTAAGAAGTTCATGCGTTTGCGGGACGAAAAAGCTTCTGCTAAACGATTACTACCTGGGTTTTGCTGCAAGAAGTAATTGCATAAGGCATCCAGAACAGGGCGTCCCGGGCCAGACGCTTTACCTGGTTGTCTATTGACATACATGGCAAAAGCCAAGGTATGTCCATTCGCAGTATAAAGATAGCCAGACAAACTGTTTATACCAGTCATGGTGCCTGTTTTTGCCCGTACAAAACCTTGTTGAGCGGGGGTGCGGAAGCGTTTTTGTAAGGTACCATCGCGTCCTGAAACAGGTAGGGCAGCAATGTATTCATAAGCTAATGGAAAACGTTGATACAAGAATTTGAGCAAAGAAATAGTTTGTTCGGGAGTTACCAGGCTATAACGCGAAAGTCCAGAACCATCGGTAAAAACAGCCTTGCGAAAATCAATACCAGTTTGAGCCTGCAAAAAGTTTTTAATAATTGGCTCAGCGCCTTTCCAATTTACTGGCGAGCCATTGAGCTTGGTCGCCGCATGCAAATAAAGGCTATCAGCATATAAATTATCGGAAGGTTTTAATGTGTCGGCCATGAGTTCAGATAAGGCCTTTGATTGCTGCGTTGCAATGAGTAAAGCACCCGCAGGTGTTTTTCCTAATTGCACTTGACCATTTAGGTGAATATTGGCTTTAATCAGATCACTTTTAATCATGCCTTGCGCATAAGCCAACGGATTTTTTATTGCCATGCGCTGTTGCACTGCCCATTGACCTACGCCAACACAGCCGCGCGCAGTTAGGTGATTTGCTTTATCTAAGGAAAAACCTACCCCGCAGCCCTTGCCACTTGCTTTGGTGGTTACCAGATTTGTGATTGAAATAGCTCCGCCACCGTCATCTGCCTCAACAATGGCTGGAGCGCCTGCTTTGGAACCAGGATTCACTGTAACCATTAATCGGTTGGCATCAAGTACTACCGGCGCATTAGGGGCACCATAACTATATGATAAATCTGAGGCTAGCCAACCTGGAGGATAGGCATCTACATTAGCCAAGTCGCTGTCGATATAAACATTGCCTTGAATAGTAGAAATATTCCAGTCTTTTAATGAAAGAATCAGTTTTTTCAAATCGTCTCGTGAAAAAGAGGGATCGCCGCTGAGTTTAATATAAATATTGCCTTGTAATATGCCTTGTTGAACTTTACCAGAACTGATACTAAGCTGGTTTTTAAAATGATAATCAGGGCCCAGAACCATAATGGCTGCAGCTTCAGAAAATAGTTTCATATTGCTTGCAGGAATAAATAAATGGTTGGCATTACGGCTATAAAGTGTTTCTCCTGATGTTAAATCAACAACAACCATGCCAAGATTAACGCGTGGATTAACTCGTTGAATTAAATTATTTACTTCGTTGGGTATGCTAGCGCTTTGCGCTCCACTCCATAATGCCCACAAACATAAGCCAGTTAGCGTCCGTTTCATCAATATTTAGTTCCTTATTTTAATATGCCCTAATCATATCGTAAGCCTAAGCGCTCCAAAAGCCCTGCAAGAGTATCATTATCAAAAAATTTTACTTTTAACCATCCGCCATTGGTTTCATCGCTCACTATTTGTACAGGGGCGCCAACTTGTTCAGCTAAAATAGTTTGTAAGCGTTCAATATCACGATCTTTTTTGGCATTTCCAAGTAAAGGGGTTTCTGGTTTTTTTTGTTCTCTGACCGCTTGCTCTAATTGCCTTACTGACCATTGCTCTTCAATGACTTGAGTGGCCAAATACTCCTGCAATGAAGGATTTAATCCTACCAGAACTCGGGCATGACCTAACGATAAGTGCTGATTCCGGATTTGTTCTTTGACATAGTTGGTTAAGCTTAGTAGACGCAAAATATTGGCAATATGGCTGCGCGATTTGCCAACAAGAGTGGCAATTTCATCCTGATGATAGTTGAATTCATCCATCAGACGGCGATAAGCCGTTGCTTCTTCAATTAAGTTTAAATCCTCCCGCTGAATATTTTCAACCAAAGTAAGTGCGCAGGCTTGTTTATCAGTGTAATTACCAATGAGGCAGGGGATTTTTTTCAACCCAGCTATTTTGGCTGCTCGCCAGCGTCTTTCCCCAGCAATAATTTCGTAGTGCTCTTTGGCAATCAGGCGTACGATCAAGGGTTCAATCAAGCCTTGGGATGCAATCGATTGAGCAAGCTCTTGAAGTGCGGCAGAATTGAAATCCTGGCGCGGTTGGTATTGGCCTGGCTGGATAGAATCTATTGGTAAGTGCTCAAACTCAGTCTGCATTTTGGAGTGATTCATCATGGAGATATTCACCTCATGGCGTTAACATAGACGTTCGCAGGGCTTATGTTGAATAAATGATTTCTATAATCTACGAATCCCCGCAGCATCGACCGCGGGGTTCATTACTGATACTGAGTAAGCAATCGCATGGATATAGCGAATTACCTTATTTATTCAATAAAGCCCATTTGCACCGACGTACTGTCCATGATTGTTCCACAACTTGCAGCAAAATGAAAATAATTTATGTTATTTACTCTTAGTGTGGTGGTTGTACTGGGGAGGGCTTAAAGTTTATAGTTTCCAGTAAAGCTTTTAATTTTAAAAATAATTCTTGTCTATTCGCTTCTTTTTGTACGGTACCAGCAAATTTAAATGTTGGGGACCAAGTTTGCCCCTGTCCATTTTGAGGAAGTTTTTTGAATTCTTCAATTTCTGCTTGGGTGAATTCTTCTTTTAATCCCAGTTCTTTTTTTATGTTTAAAAATAAAAGCGACGATTTGCCATAAACTCTTTCATTTTCTATTTCCATCTGAAGCCCATATCCTTTTCGAAACTCACTCACTTCAGAGCGAAACAATTCATCTGTAAGTGTCCCATGTTTCATCAGTGTAAGGACAGAAAAAAAATCTTCAATGCTATATTGTGGGTGAGTTTTTAGCCACTGCGGCACTTCTTGATAAGTACACCCATTTTTTAATTTATCATGTACAAAATTAAATAGGTCTTGATATTGATTCATTATTTATTTCTCCGAATATTATTACAACATTATCTTTTTATATAAATGCAGTTTAGAGCCTGAGCCTAACAATTTATTTCAAGAGTATATAAAGAAGTTGTTGGGCTTAGAGCCCAACTCGCATAGAGGTTAATTCTAGACTTTACTTTGCTGTATTTAAGCTACAGCAAACTATAAACGATGGCGGAAATAGCAATAATTCCCAGTATGGTAGTAAATAAATTACTAATTTTTTCATTATTGTATTTTTTCATGGCCGGTACTTTTGCAATGGCATACATCGGCATAATGAATAAAAGCACCGCGATGACAGGTCCACCTAGGGTTTCAATGATTTTGAGGATATTAGGGTTTATTGTCGCGGTTATCCAACAAGTAATTAACATGAATAACTCGATTACTAATTGCAGTTTGCGTTCGCTAATATCTTTCCCGGATGATTTTAATGCATTAACGATAATGCTACCTAAACCTTCTTTGGCACCTAGGTAATGTCCGAAAAATGATTTGGAAATAGCAATAAAAGCGATGATTGGTGCTATGCATGCAATTAGTGGGGTTTTAAAGTGATTAGCTAGATAAGATAAAATAGAAATATTTTGTTGTTTTGCCAGCATTAAGTCTTGAGGAGACAAGCTAAATACACAACTAAATACAAAAAACATGACTGAGAAAACCATTAATAAATGGCTATAGCGCATAATATTAGTGCTGCGCTCATCTGCATCAAGCTGATATTGCTCTTTTTGTGCTACAGCAAAAGAGGAAATAATTGGCGAATGGTTAAAAGAAAACACCATTACCGGGATTACTAACCATAAAGTCATGAATAATCCATGACCACCATTAGCCTGGAGTGAGTTGCTTTGTTGTAAAATTGCATTGTTCCAATGAGGCACCAGGTATAAAGATAGAAATAAAAGCGTTGTGGCAAATGGATAAACCAGCAAGGACATTGCCTTTACAATAATGTTTTGTCCAAAACGTACCACTATCATCAAAGCCACAATCAGGATAATCGCTAAAATGGCTCTTGGAGGAGCAGAAACACCTATTTGGTTAACCAGAAAAGATTCAACCGTGTTGGTAATTGCCACACTATACATTAATAAAATGGGATAAATGGCGAAAAAATACAAAGCAGTTAAAATTCTACCCGCAAATACGCCAAAATGCTCTTCCACCACATTGGTTATATTATTTTGTGCAGACGGGCTGGATAAAACAAATCGACAAAGTGCACGGTGAGAATAGTAAGTCATGGGAAAGGCTAAGAGTGCCATGATAATTAAAGGCAAAATACCATTAACGCCAGCATCAATAGGTAGGAAGAGGGTACCTGCACCTACCGCTGTACCGTAAAGACTTAACATCCATACTGTATCTTGTTTACTCCATGTTGAGTCCTGCTTTACCGTAGGCAGTATCACGGTTGATTCATTTGCTGACATTGTTCGAATTACCTTATATTACAAGAGCAGTTTAGTTATAAAATGCACAAAATGGTCTTAGAATTGTTCAATATATTAACACTTCGTTAGTAATAATTCAATATAAAGAGGTTTAACTCTCAAAACATCGATAACATGGTGGCTTGTTGTGGCCGAGGTTAAGTTCTCTTGCAATAGGACACCTTAGCCACACAGCCTCCATTCCAACAAGATGTTTTAATATTCCAGTTTAGTTCCGTAGAGGCGATCACCGGCATCACCTAAGCCAGGAATAATGTATCCTTTTTCATTCAATTCACTGTCGATAGCTGCTGTGTAAATGGGAACATCCGGGTGTTCTTCATGAAAGGCGGAAATACCTTCAGGAGAAGCTAGCAAGCATAAGAATTTAATGGATTTTGGTGTTCGTTCTTTAATTTCTTTTACGGCTGCAATCGCTGAGTTACCAGTTGCTAACATGGGGTCTACTACAATCACATCGCGGTCATGCATGTGTTCTGGAAATTTGATGTAATATTCGATTGCTTCTAAAGTTTTGGGGTCGCGGTATAAACCGATATGACCGATTCGTGCAGTGGGAACCAGTTGCAACATTCCATCCAGTAAACCATTGCCTGCACGCAGAAT
>CAZTYT010000109.1:0-7405 GCA_964618245.1 uncultured Legionella sp.
TATTTGTATTGTTGATAATTCCAAAGTTGTCCAGCACTTGGGAGAGAATTTCCCGGTCGCAGTGGAAGTGTTGCCTTTAGCGCGTAGTGCGGTGGCGAGGCAGTTGGTGCAATTAGGTGGCGATCCGGAATATCGGGAAGGTTTTATTACCGATAATGGGAATATTATTCTGGATGTTTTTAATTTAAAAATGGATAACCCTAAAGAAATGGAAGAGCGAATCAAATTAATCCCTGGAGTTGTGGAAAATGGATTGTTTGCTCATCGTCTGGCAGATGTGGTTTTAGTTGCTAGCGCAGAAGAGGTGACTCGGCTGAAATAAATAGCAGCTTAATATTGACTAAATTAGGTTTGTAAAACAATGAGTACAAGCAAAGTTTTTGTAAATCGTATTCTGAATATGAAAAAAATCAAATTAATCGGTTTGGATATGGATCATACCCTGATCCGTTATCATTCAGAAAATTTTGAATCCTTGGTTTATCAATTAATTAAAGAACAATTAATTGCTGTTAAACATTATCCTGAAGCCATCAAAAAATTAAATTTTAATTATCATGATGCGATACGTGGTTTAGTGGTGGATACCAAAAATGGCAATATTTTGAAACTTAGTCGCTATGGCGCAATCAGACAAAGCTATCATGGTACCAAGCTCATTGATTTTGCAGAGCAGCAAAAAATTTATCGTAGTACGTACGTTGATTTAAGCGATCCGAACTATATGGCAATAGATACTTCCTTCTCTATCGCCTTTTGTGTTTTATACGCCCAGCTAGTCGATTTTAAGGATATCCTGGGACAGGAGATGCCTGGTTATCAAGCGATTGCTCAAGATGTTCAGTTCTGTGTTGATAAAGTACATTCCGATGGCAGTTTAAAATCAATTATTAGTAAAAATTTATCCACTTATGTGATTAAAGAGCGTGCTTTAGTGGATGGGTTAAAGCATTTTATCCATCATGGAAAGAAGATATTTATTTTAACAAACTCAGAGTACTCCTATACCAAACTTTTATTGGAGTATGCGATTAATCCATTTTTAAAGAAAGGCGAAAGTTGGACTGATTTATTTGAATACGTCATTACTTTAGCAAATAAACCTCGTTTTTTTTATGATAATTTGCGGTTTCTTGCAGTAAATCCAACCAATGGCACAATGACCAATATTATTGGCCCTATTGTTCCGGGCATATACCAGGGTGGAAATGCCAAAAAATTTACTGAAGACTTGCATGTTCGCGGGGATGAAATCCTTTATATTGGGGACCATATTTATGGTGATATTGTACGATTGAAAAAAGATTGTAACTGGCGTACAGCCCTGGTTGTAGATGAGCTTGGCGCAGAAATAGCAGCGCAAATACAGGCTTTGCCTATAGAAAAACAAATCAGCGAGGCCATGATTATCAAGAAAAATTTAGAGTCGCAATACGTGCGTTTACATACCTTAAGCATTGATGAGGGCTCCAATAAATACAATCAGGAAACTCAGGATTTACAGGCGCAAATTAATCAAGTAGATTCCCATTTAACGAAGTTAATTAAACAACAACAAACTTTCTTTAACCCTAAATGGGAACGCATTTTCCGTGCAGGAGCAGAAGAAAGTTATTTTGCCTATCAGGTGGATCGTTTTGCCTGTATTTACATGGAAAAGTTATCGGATTTATTAGAATGCTCACCAATTACCTATTTTCGGGCAAATAGGCGTTTGTTAGCTCACGATATTGAGCTATGATAAATTTCAATTAATACAGCCTAACAGGATGAAATATGCGCAAATGGAACCTGCTAAAAAATTTAATCGTTGTGTTGCTGTATCTTTTTCTTAATCCCTATAGCACATGCCAGTAGGCCGGTGTGGGGCTTTACAGCCCTAACCCCAACCAAATTGCTTCTTACTCAAAATCAAAGTGGTGTTGTTGAGTATAGAGTGACAAATCATTCGCCAAAACAACATTCTTTAGTCATGATGAGAATTCCTGGTGTGACTCAAGTAACTACCGGTGCTGGCGTTTGTAATAGTGTGTTTACCTTAATGGGATGGCAATCCTGTATTTTACGTTTAAATGTTGCAGGTAATCGTATACCTCCTGCTGTTATCGGCGGGCAAATGTTTGGGCACTATTAATGGCTATTCTGACTGGTATTTGCCGGCAATTTGTGAAATGGATGCTGTTGACATCGCTGTGGTTTGTCCGGCAGATTTTCAAAATATAATCACTAGTCTTAACTTTTTAGTAGGGCTCAACAACGCACCAACACCCAGTACTTCCTGCTCACCTCCTAGTGGTACAGAGTGTCTTGCGGGGACGTATTGGACTTCAACTCTTACGTCTTCTAGCTCACAAAATAATGCATTTGGTGAATATTTTAGTGTGGGCAGCAGTGGCCAATTAGGTACTGCAAAACATCAAGAGAATGGAGTGCGATGTTCTCGCGCTATAACCATTTAAGATCGTTGTTGATGCTATTTGGCAGTCAAGCCAAATAGCATCAGTCTGTTGTAAAGCCAATAGTAACTAATCACTCCAAAAAAAACACATACTTTAGTGATGATAGCCATTTGAATGTCACCTGTCTTTCAGGGACGCAAAGCATGGTAGGCAACCTTTCTTTCTTGATATAGGAGACCCAAGTTCTGCAACACTAAGCACTTCATGTTCCCCACCCAGCAGGACTGATTATCTTGCAGGCCGCCTCTGGAGTTTGGGCTTGGCCCGACAGTTTCTGCAAAATTGATACTAATGTGCAGCGTCCCAATTTGGCCCTATTCCAATTGAAACTTCTAAAGGCACAGATAGTTTTACGGTATTTTCCATTAATTGCTTGATTTCGTGTTTTACCTTATCAATTGTTTGTGATGCTACTTCAAAAACCAATTCATCATGAACTTGCATGATCATTTTTGCAGTTGGGTTTTTCTGAGCATTTTGCCAATTGGCAATCGCAATCATCGCTTTTTTTATAATATCCGCAGCAGTTCCTTGCATGGGCGCATTAATAGCCGCACGTTCGGCAGCCTTTTGTCGCATGAGATTGCGGGTATTAATTTCTGGAATGTACAAGCGCCTGCCAAATAGGGTTTCTACGTAGCCTTGTTGATGAGCTTGTTGACGAGTGCGATTCATGTATTCCAGCACTTTAGGATAACGGCTAAAATAGGTATCAATATAAAGTTGAGCTACTTGGCGTTCTACACCGATTTGTTTGGCTAAACCAAAGGCAGACATGCCATAAATTAAGCCGAAATTCACTGCTTTGGCTCTACGTCGTTGCTCTGAGGTTACTTCTTCTCGACTTATTTGAAAAATTTCCCCTGCGGTAGCAGCATGAATATCCCAACCATTGGCAAATGCAGTAAGTAAACCCTCGTCTTGCGATAAATGAGCCATAATGCGTAACTCGATTTGCGAATAATCTGCGGCCAAGATCATATGGTCTGGCGGGGCAATAAAGGCAGTGCGAATTAAGCGGCCTTCTTCATTGCGTATAGGGATATTTTGTAGGTTAGGTTCGCTAGAAGATAATCTTCCGGTTGCTGTTACTGCTTGATTGTAGGAAGTATGGACTCTGCCTGTTTTAGAGCTTATTTTTTTGGGTAGTGCATCAATATAGGTGGAAACGAGCTTAGTTAAGCCACGATACTCCAGAATTACTGCTGCCAAGCGATAATCAAAGGCTAACTCTTGTAAAACTGACTCTGCGGTAGAGGGTTGTCCAGTAGGTGTTTTGGCAACCACTGGAAGTTTTTGCTCATCAAAAAGAATTTCTTGTAATTGCTTGGGAGAGTTAAGATTAAATGGACGGCCTGCAAGGAGGATAGCTTCTTCTTCCAATGCAAGCATGCGCTCTTTTAAACGCTTACCATGTTGTTCGAGGGTGTGGGCGTTAATTAATACACCGTTTAATTCCATATCTGCAAGAATAGTAACCAAAGGCATTTCTATTTCTTGAAATACTGTTTGCACGGATGAATCAAGCATGGGGTAAAGTTTATGGTGTAGTTGTAAGGCAATATCAGCGTCTTCAGCAGCATAAATTGCAGCTTTTTCTACAGGGATTTGATCAAAACGTAATTGTTTTGCTCCTTTTCCCGCAATGTCTTCAAATGTAATGGTTTTAAGGCCTAAGTATTTTAATGCCAGGGAATCCATGTCATGGCGACTTGCATTGCTATTTAAAACGTAAGACTCTAGCATGGTATCATAACTAATGCCTTTTAGATTAATGTCATAATTTTTTAATACGGAGTAATCGTATTTAATATTTTGACCAATTTTTTTTATTGTTTGATTTTCTAAAATAGGTTTTAGTGCGGTTAACACTTCTTCTAGCACTAATTGAGGTGTTCCATCAGTATGGCTTAAAGGAATATATGCCGCTTTTTTTTCTTCAATAGCAAAGGAAATACCAACAATTTCAGCCTTCATGATGTCCAGGCTGGTAGTTTCTATATCAAGACAAAATTCCTGGCAGTTTTCTAGCTGGGTAAGCCACTGCGCAAATTGCTGGTTAGTTGTAATGGTTTCGTAAAAAGAGACACTCGCCTCAATTTCAGTAGTTGAGGGGGGGCGATTGTCTTGCTCTTCTAATAATTCCTTGAGCCAATTTTTAAACTCAAATTCCCGAACGAGTTCAACCAATCGGGATTTATTGACTAATTTAATGGTCAATTCTTTTAGATTCAGCGGTAAATCCAGATCCGTTTTAATCGTCACGAGTTTTTTTGATAAATCAAGATGAGGAATGTCTGCGCGCAGGTTTTCGCCTATTTTCCCGGTTATTTTATCAGCATTTTTTATTAAATTTTCTAAAGTTTGATATTCTTGTAGCCATTTGACCGCCGTTTTTGGACCACATTTAGTCACTCCTGGGATATTATCGGAGGTATCACCAATCAGGGTGAGGTAATCAATAATTTGGACAGGCTCGACCCCAAATTTTTCTTTAACTCCGGTGATGTCCATAGTGGTGTTGCTCATGGTATTAATCAGCGTAACATGCTCGCTGACTAATTGAGCCATGTCTTTATCGCCAGTGGAGATAATTACAGGAATACCTTGTTCTGTAGCTTGTTTGGCTAAAGTTCCAATGACATCATCTGCTTCTACCCCTTCAATAATAAGTAAAGGCAGTCCCATGGTTTCAAGTAAGTCAATTAACGGTTGAAACTGGCAACTTAAATCTTGTGGCATAGGCGGGCGGTGCGCTTTATAATCAGGGTACCATTCTTCCCGAAAAGTTTTACCCTTCGCATCGAAAACTACCGCTAATTCTTGGGGTTGGTAATCCTTAATTAATTTTTTAATCATATTAGCTACCCCATAGATGGCGCCTGTAGGTTGGCCTTTCGAGGTAGTCAGGGGAGGCAGGGCATGAAATGCTCTAAAGAAATAAGAAGAACCGTCAATGAGAATGATAGGCGCATGCATGATTATTTGGCCTCAAGTTTAGATATTTGTTTGCCCAATGCGCTGACCTGTTCTGATAAAGTTTGAATATTTTTACGAATTAGAGGAATACGATTGACTGCTAATTCATGTTTTATGGCAATGTCTTTGGGACGTGCCGGACTACCTAAATAAACTAACCCTTCTTTTAAGTGTTTATTGGGGGGAACCCCTGCGCGCGCAGCCAGCACTACACCACTGTCAATGCGCACATGATCGCTAACGCCAACATTGGCGGCGAAAACAACATGATCACCAGTAGTTGTACTCCCGGCAATCCCGGTAAAACCACAAAGAATATTGTGTTTTCCTAATTTAACTGAATGCGCTACTTGAACAAGGTTATCAATTTTAGTGCCTTCACCTACGACAGTTGCGCCCATCGTTGCGCGATCAATGGCAGTATTGGCTCCAACTTCTACCTCATCGTGAATAACAACATGGCCAACATGTGGGACTTTAAGGTGTTTACCATCAATTAGGGTATAGCCAAACCCATCAGAACCAATAACAGTGGAAGCATGGATAGTCACTCGAGAACCAATTTGGCAGTTATCATAGATGGTTACATGGGGATGAATGGTAGTATGTTCACCGATAACCACATTATGGCCGATGTGAATATGGCTTTTAAGCACGCTGTGGTTGCCAATAATACTATTTGCTTCAATTACCACGTAAGGACCAATAGAAATCCCTTGACCTAGTTTTACCCCTTCGCCAATTACAGCGGTTGGATGTACCCCGGGAGTAAGTTTGGGTACGGGATTAAAATGATGAATTAAGGCAATAAAAGCCTTGAATGGATGAGAGACTTGTATTAGTGGTTTATTAGAGCTTGCAATTTTTTCATTGACTAGAATCGCTGCGGCAGTGGATGCTTCAGCTATTTTTATATTTTCTTCCCCTTCAGCGAAAACTAAAGTCCCAGGTGCAATTTCATCAATTGCGGAAAGAGCAGAAATTTTTAATGAAGAATCCCCAATCACTATTCCTTGTACTAAATTTGCTATTTCAGCCAGTGTAGCGCTCATGTATTTAGCCTTTAAAACGTGCAAAACAAGAGATTATATACCCCTTATAAACCATTTTCGAGCACAACCTGGAAAAAAATCAGAAGGTCATTAGTCCGTGATAAAAGGAAAAATAATTGGCTTATTTTTGCTATTTCTTTGCTTTCTAAAATTAGACTTAAAGGGGTATATGGTCTATATTTGACTAAATGTTGACCAATATAAAAATCGTGTTCCGAGGTTTTATAGGGAAACTAGATAGGGAAATTGGCCGGAAGCAATTTTACAGATTAAATGAAAAAGGCTAGTTTAATAAAACCCCCTGTTTCTATTTTTAAAAAATATGACGTGCGTAGTCCAGTGGGTACCAATTTAGATGCAAACACTTATTACACCTTAGGTGTTGCTATTGGCAGTGAGTTGCGTGAAATTCATGGATTGCATACCTTACTTCTTTGCCGTGATAGCCGCATGAGCAGCAATGCGTTTGCGCATGCTCTTATTGATGGGTTGGCCTTAAGTGGAATTTATGTAATTGATATAGGCTGCTTACCAATTCCCCTTTTGCACTTTGCATTAAAATATTTGCAATGCAAGTCTGGTTTGATGATTACTGGCAGCCATAACCCTGCCGATCATAATGGGTTGAAAGTGGTCTTGGGAGGGGAAAATTATTATGGCGGTCGTTTACTAGCTTTGTATCAACGTATCGAGGATGAGAAATTTCGTTTGGAAAAACGGGCAAGAGGAGTCGTAGTAGAATATTCCGCTGAACAGTTGATTGCCAAGTATATTGCCACAATTCAAAAAAATACACAGCCCATTAAAAAGCTTCGAATAGTGGTTGATTGTAGTAATGCCGTTGCGGGTTATGTTGCTCCGCAATTACTCACTTCCCTGGGGTGTGAAGTGATCCCATTACATTGCGAGGTTAAA
>CAZTYT010000110.1:0-7402 GCA_964618245.1 uncultured Legionella sp.
AATGAGTTAGATTACTATAATCCGATTAAAGTGCCCCTATATTTGGGGTAGAGCCATGACCTTTTTCCAAATTAACCTGATTCCATTTAAGCTGAGTGACATTTGATTCACGTAATCCTGTTGCCAAAGAAAAAGTAGCCATATCCTTCAGGTGCGGAGGTAACTCATTCATTAATAATTGAACTTGTTCTTTCTGACATAACAATTAGTATTTAAATACATCAAAATAAACACCATTATTAAATGCATGAGCTCTTTTCTTGGTAGAGCTCAAACTGCAAAACTATGAAGACGAATTGCACACCACCCAATACAGACATTTTGAATTACATTCATGTTCTATAACAGCCACAGATCGCCCTCTTATTTAGGATATTTAAGCCCAAATCAATTTAATGAAAGTTGCTTAACTGGGGGGAACAATTTGGTTGACCACATCAAGAGGCTACTAAAGAACGGACTTCCAATAAATTTCTTCTGAAAATATTTACAACGAACCCAATCATTAAATCCTCTCTGAGGTTTGTCCCTTCCCGAGAGCTCATCTTCAAAAAAATAATTTTTTGGAATTGAGGGGCTTACCGCCATGAGATGGTTAAGTTGACTTTTTTTGTGCGAAACATAGCCTGCACAAACTTTTTTAAGTTGTGCCCTGGCTTGTGAATAACTTACTTTAGACATACTTTTCTCTATCTAAATTTATCCGATTACTGGTTTGGAGCATTACAGGTATGAGCTAAAATCTCCTCCACATCTTCGCAGACATTCTTTGACAGTGGTTTGAAGAAATTAATGCTGGAACCTCCCGAATCGTATAAACGCTTCATGACCAACCCCAACGTAGTAAAAATACCAATTCCCAAACAAATAGAAATAACTGACAACAACTTCAACCGCTGTTCTGAAGCTGATTGGCGATTTCTCTCTAAAAGCTCCAAGGTAAACCCACTGCCTATTTGAGTTTTTACCCGGGAAAGTGCCTCTTCGTCATTCAGACTGCTATCATTTAAGATAGTTTCTAATTCCTGGACTGCAATGTATTTAAGGTACGTTTCAAAAATAGGGTAGGCTTTTTCAAGGCAGATAGAAAGATAACTAAAGCTCAAATCGTCTTGATAAACAGGTATGTTCGCGATAAAACGTGTTAACGCCATAAATTCTTTTAGTGTTTTTTCTATCTGTAAAGATAATGGCGCGTCTGCTGGATAAGTATAATCATTTGCTTTATATATGTATGACTGTTCTTTTAATTGGCTATACCCCTTATCACAATCAACCATAATGGCATTGAGTAACCCAATTAATGCTTTCAAATTATGTAATACTAATTGAGGGTCATGTTGATCTAATGCATCATGCTTTTCTTGAAAAGATTTTAAATACCCATAAGGATAATATGCCTCTCCAATCTCTAGCCAAACTTGCCTATATCCGCTTATTGTGTACATATATTTCTTCTTACCGTCAGAAAGAGAGGCTACTAAAGGACGAGCCTCCCAAAAAATTTCTGCTAAAATATGGAAATACTTACAACGAACCCAATCGTTAAACCCTCTCTGGGGCTTGCCTCTGCCTGCCAATGCTTGATAAAAAAAAGTGAACTCTGGAATTGAGCGGCTACTCCCCATCAAACTATCCAATTGATTTTTTTTGTGCGAAAGATAGCCTGCACAAACTTTTTTAAGTTGTGCCCTGGCTTGTGAATAACTTACTTTAGACATACTTTTCACCATAAACCCTATAAAAAACAATT
Source organism: uncultured Legionella sp. (assembly GCA_964618245.1). Taxonomy (GTDB): domain Bacteria; phylum Pseudomonadota; class Gammaproteobacteria; order Legionellales; family Legionellaceae; genus Legionella. The sequence goes on from CAZTYT010000110.1 coordinate 1,754, forward strand.
ATATCATACTCAAATCACAAAGGCCAAAATAAGCACTTCCTGGCCATTTAAAGGCCCATCATTGGATCGTGCATCTTGAGAGCGTAGGAATCACTGCTGGCAGTGAATCTTCTTCTGCATTTGCATTTTTACCTATACTCTCATATGCCTTTATCGCCTTTTCATATGAAGAGATAGTTACCCCCATGGCGCTCCAAGAACGAGTTACAGGTGACTCATTAAGCTCTTTTTCCTTAAATGCTACTACATGGCGCAACAAATCGTCGGGGGTCGCAAGGCTTGAAGCTTGTGTAGAAAGATGAGACTTTAATTCACTATAAAAACCTGTTGCCTTTAAAAGCCGATAGGCGATGGAAGCACAGCTTTCACTAGTCTTACCCAAAGTTCGTGTAAACAAATTAGAACCCTGCATAGTCCAGCCGGAAATAGCTCCAGGTTTTTTCAATTTCTCCATTTCAATTTTTATCTTTTGTGCATCTAGCGAATATAACACCACTCTAAATTGCGCTTTGATTAGCTTAATTGCAAAAAATTCGTATTGAAATACGTGCTCAGAAGAAATATCATCAGCTGCCTCATAAGTATTATCTGCTGTATCAAATCGATACAAAACCTCGCCAGGACGTAACGCCATCCCTTTGGATATCGGGCGAATTAGCAATTCTTTGGTATGTTTTCTTTGCGCAGTTATGGTTAAAATCTCCAAAAAAAAACGTTGCAATAAATTTAATTGCAGGTGATTTAAAGGCCTTTGCATAGCACCTAAACGCTTATCAATTGCGCATAAATCTTTATGGGAAATTGTATCGGTAATTGTCTTGCCTGAGGGAGTGATTACGGTGTATTGCAATATACCCATCTCAGTGAGCTCAAAATAGATTTTACGTGTTGTAACTGGAGCTTGATTATTCTTTGTAGTATGTCCTCGTTGCGCCGTAATGGCTAAAATCGAAGGCAAAAAAGTTTGTAATCGAAGTTTATCTATACCTTCATTCAATGCTTCCACCAAATTGCCTACACTCGATTGATAAATAGTTTCCTTAATGACATCTGTAATTATTTTTCCAGAAGGAGTTTTAACGATGTATTGCAAATAATACTGATTAGTTACTTTTTGATGGCCTTCAGGCATTAAATTAATAAGATGTGGATAATAGGTGCTCAAAATATCCAACTGCTCAGAATTTAATGGCGCGGTTAAAGAAGACAACTCGGGTGAAATTAATCTCACTAGATTCCAATCAAGAATTCCTTTAATTTTTTCTTCTGAAGTGACCAGGCTGTAGCTCAAACCCTCTTTTAAAAATTCAACACAGATTTTTTCTTTATCTTGTGACACCTCAGAAAAAGGATAAACCGGTGTAAGCTGGAGATAAATTTTGTTAGAACTTATTTCTGTATTTTCATCTAATAAATCAAGAACATATTCACCTTTCAAACAAAACTCATAATCTGCGCTTTCACTAAAAGTTTCTCGCATACAATCTTGCTCATAATCCTCTTCAAATTGCAGCGAGGGTTCTGAAAAAAACCGTGGCATTTGTTTTTTATTTTGTTTTGCTTTTTTATAAGGGATAGACAAATGTCTATTATTTTCTGTATTTCCTGGCCATAGACTTAAATGACCATGCCGAGTGGTCAGCGAAATATGCCCAACGTTAACGCCAGGCAATGCTTCATTTTTATCCGATGTCCATATGTTTGCGATTATGAAATTATCCTTATGAACGAGTTTTTCTTGCATTTTCTTTTCCTATTTATTTCTCGGGCTTTAAGCACACTGTGGTGCAACAGATAAATTGTATTCATTTAGATAGGATCGAGTAGCCTCTTCTCCTGATTGTATTAAAGCCTTTTTTTTCTGTTCAGATAAATTAAAAGCAAATATACTCACATTTAAATGGTCTATGTAAACGGTTCTGTTAATGTGCTCTATCCTTGAGTATTTTTCCTCTTGCAAGGCTGTTCGAGCGTCTAAAAGACCTGCAATTGTATTAATAAAACTATCACTACTCTTCTTTGGTTTTTCTGCAATTTTTTTCTCTCTTAAGGCTTCGCAATATTGTTTATGTTCTGCAGATACTAGTCTAAACCCTAAAGTTTGCGGGTTATAAAATGTTCCATTTTCAGCTTGAAGCAAATGCTCACCTTCATCCATGTATTTTTCATCATCAAAACAATCAATGGGGTAATTGTCATAAACTCCACCATCTTCCCATACATCATTACTTATTTTATTACGCATACCATCTATTTTTTGATGCATGTAGTGAGGCTTAAATAAAACGGGGATGGACATGGAAATACGAACTGCATCAGAAATAATCATATTTTTAGTTTCGGGATCGTCATGTGAAAATACTTTTTTTTCCGCTTTGGTGAAATTAGAGCCCACAATCTTTAAATCACGAAAACCTGCATCGGGATAATCCAGTATGAGTTGATGTAATTCAGCAAAAGTTAAATACTCCCCTGTATGAGCACCTTTGGTTAGCTTTTTTACTTGCTCTTGTATTTTCTCTTCGATCCATTTACGCAAGTATTCTCCCTCATAAATACCTGATTGGGTATAGACACGATGAGCCAATACTTTTTTCACTGTTTTAACTGGTTTTATAGCGATGAGCGTATTTTTATTATTCGCAAAATTATCTACTGTTTTTAAAACTTTCGCTCTGGTGTTAACTCCTCCAGCACTGTCATCTAGAACTTCTTTAAAATCAAACTCATCAGATAATGCTTTTAATTCCTGTAGTGTGCATCCAATCGCTAGTAAACAAGAAGTAATTGCACCAGCAGAGGTACCAGCTACGCGTTTAATTGTTTTCATATCTACATGTTCTAGCCCCCCTGTATAAGCAATTCCTTTAACACTACCACCTTGAAATACTAGATTGGTTATTAACTGATTTGGCATTTTTTACTCCCAACAATTGAAATAAAACGATTACTGATAACAAATGAATTGATTACTTTATTTGAAGCCCTTCTTCCCGATGAGCAATGGGATCATAAAAACTGGTATCAATTAAGCTGTAGGGGTCTGTATTCAAAGCGTGGACGATATCTTTAGGGATATAAACCCAATGTGAAGGTATATTTATTTTAAAACCTAGATAATCTTTGATTTTATCAAGACAATAAGTAACACAGTTAGTAATTTTATCTTTTTCTTCAGCTTCTTTTTCAAGAGTCGACCCTATAATGACTTTTTGATACTTTCCAGGTACTACTTTACATAACAAATCTTTCATGATTGCATTGCGCATAATTTTTATGTTTGTAGTACGTGCTGTTAATTGAGCAATATCATAATAAATAGGCAAATCATCTATATCCTTCTCAAATGGTTCCAACTCCATCTTCTTTGTTGACTCGTTATATGTTAGATGCACTAAGGAGAAAACTCGTTGACCTTGCTTCGACAAATACTCATAACCAAACATGGAGTGGAAAGCTTTTTTTTGGGATAAGAAATACACCTTTCCTTCCTGTAAAGTCAGCCGAGTCTCAGGAAATAATAAACTAGGAGCCTCTTCAATTCGTAGCGATTGAAAAAGAGAATGAGTAGCTAAATAGCTTTTAAGACGTTTATCATCTTGGTGATAATGCAATAGTTCCTTGCATAAATTTTTTTTATTTTTACCTTTTTCCTGAGAAATGTTTTTAGCTTTAACTGCTTGGGGAACTCGACTATAATCAATACCTACTTGCAGATAATAAAATATTTTTTGATGCTTTGTTAAGCCATTCAAATCAGAATATGAGTTCCAATCCGGTGAAAAGACTCGCTCATAAACATCCAGTTGCCATCGCGTTAATTGAGCATCAATTGCTAATGAGTCACTTATTCTTAAATTAAATAAATATTCACCATTATTCCCTTCAATAATTTTAACGGAATCAGTTTTAGAGTCCAAAAACGATTGAACAGTAAGTTGATGGTTTTGTTGTGTTAATAAATCAAACACTACCATCAAAGCATTCAAACGTTTTTTATATTGATCTTTATGATCCTTATCAAAATGAAATATTCTATTACCCACAACGTCTATTTGATTTAATGGCACCTGAATTTTGTCATTTAAATCATGTATTATGTCTACTAAAGAAATTTCAATCCCATTGTATTTCAGAGACAAAAAATTTAAATTAAAAAAATCTTTTGCACATAGCTCATCAAATAAATATTGAAGACCAGCTAGTTTTATCTTATTGCGATCCAGATTTAATGAAAATAAATTTCTTTTTGTCGACAATATGGGAATCATTTTTACTAAATGGCTATCAGATAACTGGCAACCATTCATTTGCAACGAATGCATCCACCCTAGAACTACCGAATTATCCAATAAAGTTAAAAATGCACTAAAACCCTCTTGCTCAAACGTAATATTCTTTAAAACTAACGTATTAATAAGCACTGGAACTTGATCAGAAATCGCTTTTAATACTCTGGGAAAAGACTTTAGTTGGCTCACACTAAACGGTAAAGTAAATTTACAATTAAGAGATTTCAAAGTATCGTGGGTAATTACTCCCTTAACTATTTCATCCTTACCAGTTATTAATTGGTAAAGAAGTCCTTCTGAACCCATCATGACATAAACTTTATTCTTTGCCATTTGGGTTGCAGGAGTCATCAAACAAAGTTCATATTCACTTTGCTCAAGAAACCGGTTTAAGGCGTTTACTTGCTTCTCGCTTAAAACCATGTCGCTTATCACCAATTGTTGGCCTTGAGCTGTCCAATTCTCTAAGACACAGCCTTCTTTAATCATATGTAAACTAAGCTCTGCCTGATGGACAAGTGTGAGCTGATGGACTGTTGGATGATTTTTTATTATGCCAACCATGCTGTTCTTTTTGGCTTTATGGTTTACATAAGTCCATAAGTAAATAAAATAGATTAAAGAAAGTGTTTCTTTATCTTCAGCAAAAACTTTTTTGGCTTGAGTCAGTAAATCATTTACCTTATCGCTTATGGGGTTTTGTTGAGAATTTAGGAGTACCTGCAAATAAAAACTAGTTGCTCTATGTCCTATTAAAGAATTGAGCCGTTTTTTTTCTACCCCATGAATACCAGTTTGGTTGTAGTGGTTTCGAATTAAATAATCAACTATAAGTAAATTTCCTTTTGTTGCAGCAACATATAGAGGAGTCTCGGCGTTGGGATTAGTAGCAAAAACATTGGGAACTTCTCGTGGTGTTTTTTTCTTGTTTTTTGCAAATAACTCCTTTAGTGAGCTTAAATTTCCTTGCTCTGCAAAAGAAAAAAGTTTGGCTGTAGATTCATTTACTTTTTTATTGAAAAAGGATGGAAAAAAATTATTGTTTTTTTTATCGGAAGATTTAGCATCCCTCTTTTTTTCATTCTTGGCATTCTGATTTTGGGAGGTCGACTGGGTACTATTGCGTTGCGTGTGTTTCCCTGCTGCAGATGTTGATTTGGAATCATTATGAGTGCTTTTTTCTGTTTCATCTTCCTTTTGAGCGGCTGTTTGCTGCTCTTCTTGTAAAATGCTTCTGAGCTGAGGCACCGCTGTTTCATTCCAATTGAAATAGAGCTTCGCACAAATAAAAGCTGCTTCTTTACGCAAAATAAAATCTTTTTCACTGGACACTATCTTGATTAAAGCATCATAAATC
>CAZTYT010000111.1:0-2239 GCA_964618245.1 uncultured Legionella sp.
GCAATTAAATAGGAATGGATAATAACATGATTTGGCTTATATTAAATTCATTAATTATCTGTACCATAACGACATAAGTTTTGATACTCACATTGCTGGCAAATTGCTGGTTGTATTGGTTGTGGATGGCAATAACCTTGTTGAAATTCTTTGGCTAACAGGGTGAGTTGCTCATTCCATTTAATACGGTAATCTTCCCAATTTTCTTCTTTTTTTAAAGAAGTAATACCGCTAACTTCTTGCTTTTCTTCACTAAAACCACTGCAACTTATTTTGCCTGTTTTAAGCTGCATAAACAATAAAGCATTAATTTGCTGGTCTAATAAGGCATAAAGCAGCAATTGGGGCTCCTGAGGACGCTCTTGATTCCATGGTTTTGCATTGGGAAGGCTGCTTTTGTAGTCAATAACCCATTTTTTATTGGCTACTTGATCAAGGCGATCAACACGAACCGTAAAATCCAGTCCTTCCAGATTAATTACATAAGACTGCTCTAAAGCTGCAATAGTAAATGCTGGTCGTGATTTTTCCCATTCCAAATAAGTGACTACTAATTTTTTAAGACGTAAATATTCGATTTCTTGGGTCAAAAGAGGATAGCTTACTAGCGATTTCTCTTGAACGGGGGCTAAGGCAGTATGGATTGCCTGGTCAATGTATTGATCAAGCGTTATAGGATCAATCGTTAATAGTTTTTGTTGGTTCTCCAATTTTTGCCATAATAGCTCCATAATTTTATGAATAATTTTTCCTCTTTCTTTGGCATTTAACCCATCACTGGTTGTCGTAAGGGCTTTGGCAGCTAATCGGTGCTCAGCAAACGCTTTAAAAGGGCATTTTGCCTGATTAGCCAAAATGGCAGTACCGCCAGTAATTGCTTCAGAAGCTTGTAATGGGAAATGATAGTTCTCATTGATAGGGATTAAACTTGCCTTAGGCAGAGCTTGTTGATTTGTTGGCGAGAGTGGAGTGAATTGTTTGAAGTGAGTAATTAGCGAGCAGGGTAAATTGATTGTATCGCCTTGTAGCTCAGAATAACTGAACACTACTTGTTCCGCACTATTTTTTAATCGCCTAAGAATTTGCTGGGCAAATTGGAGTTCTCGTGCAGGAAGGCTATGGGGCATGTTCAGCATACGCTGGAGTTGGGGGGGGATAAATGCTGATAAGTGAACTTTTTGCGGCATGCATTGATCAGTAAGTCCCATCATCCATAAGGAATCAAATTGACAACCTGATGCTTCTAATAACCCAGAAATCTGAATGGGTGTTTTATGTTTTTGAGGTTGGAAAATAATCGCTTTGATATGGTATTGAAAGGCTTCCAGTGCTTCTGCACAGGTGACAGAATCGCTCAATAGATGCAATTGCCGGAATTCATCAAAAGCCAGGCTAAGCCGATTAAGACACTGATAATTTTCTGAACTTATACCATAATCCCCAGGAAATCCCATTTTGTTTAAGCGCTCCTGGAAGAAAGAAATCCACTCCTGAATGGAAGCCTGTTTGGGATAAGATTGAATATTTGATAACAGCTCAGCTAATTTCGGTGCAATAGGTTCCAGCGTCTTAATAAGGGCAGACAGAGGAACACTTGGATTTTCTAGTAAGGCACTTTGTTGTAAATATTCGGAGCGGGGTAAAAATTCCAGTTGAGCACCACCTAAGTAAGGCGATTGTAAAAGCAAAGAAGCCTGATGGGTATTTATATATTCTAAATCTAATTGTAGCCAGCACATGGCATGCGCAATTAAAGGAAATTCATCAAGCGGTTTTCCTAAAGAGACGTTAAATGCATCTGGCTCAAAATTTTGAGTGAATAGGCGGTGGATTAGTTCAGATCGTTGTTGTAAATCTGGAACTATCACGCCAATATGCTTTTTATTTTCCTGTAATTGTTTCTTAAGCCATGTCATTAACTGTTGATACTCTTCATGTTCATTTTGAGCAGTTAACATCAGGGGCTCATGCATATGCTCAGCAGGTTCATATTTTGATTGGGCTAACCCTTGCTGTTGTAAATAGTTTTGGAGACCGAGTTGTTGGGGAGTGAAATCATCAAAACACACCCATGTTATGGGTTGAGAAAATATCTGGTGATTTGTGCTTATAAGGTAGGATGCTATTTGACATTCAGCAATGAAATGATGCTGCTGTAAATAATCATTGAAATATTGCCACCACTGCTGAAATTTTCGGGTTTGCGGTGTGTAATGAAAGTTTGAGTCATCAGGTGAAA
>CAZTYT010000111.1:2249-7357 GCA_964618245.1 uncultured Legionella sp.
TGAAATTTGCCAGTGCTCGACACGCTCCCAGGCACTTATCACGGCTTGTAATAGCCCATCACTGTAAGTGATTTGTATTTCCTCTTTCAACATCTTGCGCCATAGATATTGACATTGCATTGAGGTGAGCAAGGTGGGATGAGTTATTTGGGGATTGAAAAAATTTAATTGTTCATAGCTTTTATTGAGGAAGGTACTATAAGGCAAGCACGAAGGCTTAGTGATAGTTTGCTTTTGGTGGTGGTTAAAATATTCACATAGCAATGATTCACTGAGTCGATTATTAGGGGTAATAAGTATTTCCCCTTGGGCTAATAAAGCAAAAAGGTGTTCTTTATTGTGAAAAACATTCATTAATGAATCATACCTTATTATTTTTATACTTTAGTTGCAGGTTGGATCAAGATCCAACCTACGAATTAAGAGCACGATATTATCTTTTTCGATGCACAAGATGAGCTTTAGATAGAGATTTGGTTCTTGCTTGTGCAGCTACAAATCGAGGTAATCGCATGCTTTTTCGTTTATCAGTGTGTAAGATATCGTATACTAACCATCGACGTAAATAGATTGAAGCAAGTCCAGACGCAATAGCCAGGAAAATACCAAAAAGAACGTAACTGTAAGCGAGAGTAACTACATACGCGTATACCAAATCTTGAAAGCCTTTTATAGAAAATAGTGGCGTTGACGATTCTTGCATAAAATACACTAAACCTAAAACAAAAACAGGTAAGCTTGCAATCACCATGGTAAATCCAGTCCAAAATACCCTGGACATGTAAGGTTTGGGACAATGAACAATGTGTTTACCAAATATGGCGCCTGTTGCTGAGGCAACTACCATTCCTAATAATATGGCTTGGAAGAGAGGAACTATTTCTTTGAAGCCAAGGATAGTTAAACAACCATCAATTAGTATAGTTCCCACCACGGATAATAATCCATAATAAATCGCACCCAATAATCGGGGATTGGAAAACGCAAGAGCGCGATCATGGGTTTTCATAATCTACTCCTAATCCTGTATTCTTATTGTATAATTTTAGTACAATTTTTTGCTTCCAAGTTATTTTTTGCACATAATTAACGTCTATCACCTAAGAAAGAGGTTTCGAAATAACAATTAAAACGTATATACTAAATCTTAAGTACTTATAATTATTATTAAACATGAAAAAATTTGGATATTTGGTTTTAAAGTTATTTGGTTGGAAAGTAGTTGGACAATTACCTGATGATAAAAAATACGTGGTTGTGGTAGCACCTCATACCAGTAATTGGGATTTTTGGATTGGCTTATTTGCGCGAATTTCTGTTGGCGTAAAAATTAATTTCCTGGCTAAAAAACAATTGTTTTTCTTTCCATTCGGACTCTTTTTAAGAGCTGTTGGCGGTGCACCAGTTGATCGTTCAAAGAAAGATAATCGTGTGGATAAAGTGGTTGAATTATTTAGCTCACAGGATGAATTTAAGTTGGCAATTACACCTGAAGGTACCCGTGGGCCTGTTACGCGTTGGAAAGAAGGGTTTTATCACATTGCCTGTAAAGCTGGTTTGCCTTTAGCAATGGTTGCGCTTGATTATGCTTCCAAAGAAGTACGTATTCGTGAGGCATTTTGGCCCACAGGCGATATTCGGCAGGATTTCCCCATCATTCTTGATTACTATCGTTCAATCCAGGGGCGTTATCCTAAGGAAATTCCTGATTATCAACCTCGAGATTAATATTAATAAAGGTGTCTGTTTATTTTATTAGGCTTAACCTATGAGGGCTATTCATTTAAATAGGTAGGTTGGGCCTCCCTTGGCCCAACAAAAACTTTATCTTAAAGCAGATTTTCCTGCATAAGGTAAAGCAGCTATTTCATTAATACGCAAGAGCTGATTATATTTAGCGATGCGATCCGTACGACACAAAGAACCGGTCTTAATTTGGCCACAACCAGTAGCAACTGCTAAATCAGCAATAAATGTATCTTCTGTTTCTCCTGAACGATGAGACATCACGCAACGATAGCCATTTTGATGTGCTAATTTTATAGTTTGTCTGGTTTCGCTTAAGGTGCCAATTTGATTCACTTTAATAAGAATGGCATTAGCTACATGTTGATTAATTCCTTCTTGCAAAATCTTGGGATTGGTTACAAAAATATCATCACCCACTAACTGAATTTTTTGACCCAGTTGAGTTGTTAACTGTTTCCACCCCGTCCAATCCTTTTCATCCAGCCCATCTTCAATGCTGACAATAGGATAACTGGCAACCAGGTTTGCATAGTAATCCACGAGCTGATTTGCACTGAATTGCTGGTTTTCTGAGCTCATTTGGTACATGCCATTACGGTACAGTTCAGAGGCAGCGACATCTAAAGCTAATGCTATTTCATCACCTAATTTAAAGCCTGCGCCAGTAATGGCTTCACATAGCATATCTAATGCTTGACGATTGGATTTAATATTTGGTGCAAAACCACCTTCATCACCTACAGCAGTATTTAAGCCTTGTTTTTTTAACACCGATTTGAGCATGTGGAAAATTTCAGTCCCCATTTGTAACGCGCTAGGGAAATCATTGGCGCCTATAGGCATCACCATGAATTCTTGAATATCAACATTATTATCTGCATGGGCGCCGCCATTTAAGATATTCATCATGGGAACCGGCATAGTCATTGTTTCCCCTTGATTTAAATCAAGATAAAGTGGCTTGTTATGGGCATGGGCACGAGCACGGGCTGCAGCAAGTGATACAGCAAGTAGCGCATTAGCGCCTAACTTGGATTTATTCTCAGTGCCATCGAGTTCACACAGTTTATTATCTAATGCTTCTTGATCTTCAATTGAGAAATTTTTTAAGGTATGGTTGATTTCCTGGTTAACATGCAGCACTGCTTGGCGAACTCCTTTACCGCCATAACGGGTAGGATCATTATCACGTAACTCACAGGCTTCACGGCTCCCAGTAGAGGCGCCAGAGGGTACACAAGCACGTCCCATTATGCCATTGTTTAAAATAACGTCTGCTTCAACTGTTGGATTGCCACGTGAATCCAAAATCTCGCGGGCTTGAATTTTAGTTATTTGCATATTGATTCCTGAGTTATTATCCATTTAGTTCAAAATGGTTAGAGTCCTTAAAGCTAACTGCGCCCAACTCTAACAACGCTTGTACTACAGGCCTTAGTGGAAGCCCTAAAATAGTGTCTTCATTGCCAGTGACTGTTTTAAATAACCATTTTCCTAGTGTTTCATACTGATAGGCACCGCAACTTTGGTAAGGTTTTTCATTTTGTAGATAGGATTCGATCGTTTGCAGGCTTAACTGGTGCAAAGTCAAATAAGCAATGTCCTGATATTTCCATAGCACTTTACCATTTTTAGCAATACATACGCAGGCAATTTGTTGATGTTCATTTCCACATAATTGTGACAGGTGTTCAACCGCTGTTGCATGATCCAGGGGTTTATTAAAGAGTTTATTTCCCATAATGCATAGTTGATCTGCCGCAATAATAAAATGCTCCGGGTACTGAATACTTACATCTAAAGCTTTGCTAGCTGCAAGTAGATGACCTAAATCAATGATATTGTCCGATGTAAAATTGGCTTTGATTGCCTCTTCATCACAGTGAGAGTGAACTACCGAAAAATCGATACCTAATGATTGTAATAGTTTAAGGCGAATTGGAGAGCCTGAAGCAAGAATAATAGGCTGTTGATGAAGAAATTTAGACATAAATAGCTACCATTGCCATTAATGAAAAACCAATAATTACAAAACTGAAATCACGCAGATTACAGCAACGTTCCACCATTACGCATCGTTCTAAACCATGTAACGTTCCTAAGTAGAGGAAAGTTCCTGCTGAAGCTGCCATTAATACAGGATCAAAAATGGAGTTAGTTTCTACTCCGTGACCAAAATACCATCCCAAGTAAATACCTACCGGAGTCATAAGGCTAAATAAAATAAAGAAAATCAAGCTAGTGTTCATGCTCATCGAACTTTTATTTAATTGAACCGCAATAGCAAAGCTTTCAGCCCATTTGTGGGTAATAATTGCCAGGAAAAGCATAATGATTATTGAGTTATATTGGGCTAATCCTAATGCTGCTCCAAGCATAATCGAATGTACAGAAAGCATACCCCAAGCTAAAATTGCAAAAGCAGGGTGTGCAGCGTGATGATGGTGGTAGAGTTCCTTGCCTAAATGCTCAAACCAAAGAAAAACTAAAAATACGGCGCCGGTAATAATAAAAGCAAAGGGGTAGTTATACCCTAAGGCTTTAAATAAGCTATTCGATTCTGGCAACATATGTAGTAATGCGGCGCCGAGGAAAACACCAGTAGCTAATGTTTCTCCTATTGGAAAATCAATATGTTGATCATCTTTAATTCGTTTTTTAAAAGGATACCAGCCAGCAAGTAGAATTATGATAAAAATTGAACATGCAAAAAGTATTTTTAAACTGGTAGCAGAGACCATGGATTATGCCTATTTTTAAATCAAAAACTTAAGAGGCATAGTTTACCTAAAAAAAGCACGTTAAACTACTGGTTGATATATGGTTTCGTGTAAGCTAAATAAACGTATTTCGTTGATATCAGATTGAAGTTTTAAAGCTAAAGCAACCTGGGTATGTAATTTTTGCCATTGAGTGAATCGTTCATTGCAAAAAATGTCCAGGCTAATTTTGCCATCAAGATAATGCAAATTCCAAAAAAGAATTTCAGGAAAACTTATTTTTATTTCATAGAGTAGTTCCTCTATGACTTTACGATTAGGTAAGTGTAAGGATGGGCAACATACTTCATCGTCCTCAGGATCTACATGCACAATCACATCTTTAATATTATCAATCTGGCTAGTTAACGCACGATGTACGTGTTGAGCAATGTAATGGCCTTCGGACACAGATATTTTAGGGGAAACCAGAATGTGAACATCAATTAAAATATCACTGCCCATAAAACGGCTACGCAACTGATGAATTCTTTCTACCCCATCCACATTTTTTATAATTGTTTCTATTTGAGTTAACAATTCAGAGGAAACTGCTGTATCTACTAACTCTTTAATACTATGCCACCCATAATCCCAGCC
>CAZTYT010000112.1:0-7342 GCA_964618245.1 uncultured Legionella sp.
ACTGGGACTCGTGGCGAAATGACAAAAGATACTTGGTTAAATACCATAGCACCCATGCTTCCTAGTCTAATCTGTAAAGGTTTTATGGGGGATCCCGATTTAAAAAAACGTCTGGATACAATCAAGATGTCCTATGAACAATGCGTCAATGCAATCCCTGAAAGTGTAAACAAATGTAAAGATCAACTTTACAATAATATACCCAATACAATTACTAATGAAGATGCCGCTACTTGGGGAAAAAATCTGGGTGAGTGTATCGGAAAAGATTTTGCCATGAAATATTTATTACCTAAGTAAGTAAAATGCACATAAGCATCAAACCAAGGGAAAAATCAGATATCCCACTCGTTAAATTTACATCGCTTTGCTTTCAAATCCCCACGGTCAGTGCTATGGGGATTTGAAGTATTCAATACTAAGACAATTAAATTGGGTAACTATCTCTCAGGGCTTGACTACGGGGCCTGACCGATCAAAGCAAAATAACCTGACCCACTTATTTTCACCTGGATTTACTCCCGAATCAGTATATACTGATTAAATACAATGGACTCATGGGATACAAAATGAGATGGGCGCTTTTATTAATAATTGATTTTTTAATATCAAGCTGCTGTTGGACTACTGAAATTCTTTGCCGGGAACGCGCTTCGGCGACCCTTGTTGAACCAGTTATGGTCTATCCTTATTTCAGCCCGGTGAATATTACAAAAACCACTATCGATTTTAACTAATTTTTTAAATTTTCTTAATAATCTTCCATAAGTTATTTTCTAAGCTATACACTTCTTATTGTATAAATATCAACCAAATATTATAGAGTAAAAATTTTCATTCGTTTAGAGCTGGGTTGATTTAAAAGATGTTAGCTGAAAATAAAGAACTATGCACTTTTGCCCGGAAAACAGCATTAAACTATCATTTTGACATTGGCTTAAATAACTATACTCCGATCCTTCCTATTATTATTGGCGATTCAAAAAAATGTATCCATTTATCAAAATGAATGCATGAGACAGGGCATTAACGTAAAACCTATTATTTATCGAGCAGTTCCTGAAAATCAGGCTCGTTTACATTTTTTTATTACGGCAGCTCACAAGCCTTATCAAATAAAAAAGCATTCGTTACTCTTAAGAAAATATTCAGAGATAAAGACTAATTAGTCTCCCAATGAGTAACTCCTGATTTTTTGATCAGGAAATCAATAAACTCTTGATGGTTAGCCAACTCTTCAGCTTGTGCCTCTACCACTACTGGGTTAGGCAAATACAAAGCAGAGCCATTATGTACCGTAATTTGTTTGTTATTAACACTTTCCTCTACTTCAGCAAATAGGCTGCTCTGCCCCCCAGTCATAGCCAAATAGACGTAAGCCAATATCTCAGCGTCTAATAATGCGCCGTGTAAATCCCTATTAAAATGATCAATCCCAAAGCGCTTGCATAAAGCATCCAGGCTATTTCTTTGTCCTGGAAATTTCTCTCGAGCATAAGCTAAGGTATCAAATACATCGCAATACTCCTCTAATTTTTTCTTCCACTTAATATGCTTTAATTCTGAATTTAAAAATCCAGTATCGAAAGGCGCATTGTGGATTATCAGTTGAGTACCGCCAATAAATTGTAAAAACTCAGACACCTTATCTTCAAATAAAGGCTTGTCTTGTAAAAATTCATTACTAATTCCGTGAACCCTGAATGCCCCTTCATCAACTTCTCGTTGAGGATTAAGATAAACATGAAAGTGTCGTCCGGTAAGTTTACGATCAACGAGCTCGACGCAGCCAATTTCAATTACTCGATGGCCTTGTTCATGACCGATGCCTGTAGTTTCAGTATCTAATATAATTTGCCGCATTACTTTACTCGCTAAGCTCTTTAATACCTTGATTTGCTAAAGCATCGACCAAATCATTTTCAGTATGACCAGAATGCCCCTTTACCCAATGCCACACTACTTGGTGACGAGTTGCCAATTGGTCTAATAATTGCCATAAATCAGCATTTTTAACGGGTTCTTTTTTGGAATTTAACCATCCATTCTTTTTCCAGCCAGATAGCCATTCTGTCATCCCCTGTCTTACATACTGAGAATCAGTATATAAATCAATGATACAAGGACGATTTAATGCTTCAAGACCTTTTATGGCAGCCATTAATTCCATACGATTATTGGTGGTATGGGTTTCACCGCCATGTAAAGTTTTTTCCACACCTTTATAGCGAAGTAAAACCCCCCAACCACCAGGGCCTGGATTGCCTTTGCAGGCTCCATCAGTATAAATTTCGATGCGATTACTCACCCAGACCCCTTTCCCATTTATAGTTTTTTAAATAGATTCATCCAAAATTTTTTGTTTGATTACTGCAATATCGGGCGCAAAATATCGGTCATTCACATAAGGAGAAACAACCTCACGCACTTTATTATACATTTTATCCAACTGAGGTGAAGTTTTTAATGGCTTATGAAACTCTATTCCCTGACAAGCAGCTAATAACTCGATTGCCAAGATAGTAGCCGTGTTATCATTCATTGCATCTAATCTACGCGCAGCATTAGTGGCCATTGAGACATGGTCCTCTTGGTTTGCTGAGGTAGGAAGGCTATCTACTGAATGAGGATGAGCAAGCGCTTTATTATCACTGGCGCATGAAGCTGCTGTTACATGAGCAATCATAAATCCCGAATTTAATCCACTTTCTTTCACTAAAAAGGCAGGCAGGCCACTAAAATGCTTGTCAATCAACAAAGCAATTCGTCGTTCAGAGCTTGCACCTATTTCAGCGATTGCTAAAGCAAGATTATCTGCGGCCATCGCTATGATTTCCCCATGAAAATTTCCGCCAGAAATTATCTCTCCTTGTTGGCTAAAAACCAAAGGATTATCTGAAATTGCATTGGCTTCGACTTGCAAAGTTTCTTTAACAAAACGCATTTGATGCCAGACTGCACCCATGATTTGTGGTTGACACCTAAGTGAATAAGGATCCTGGACGCGAGAGCAATCACGATGCGACTCGCGAATTTGACTACCTTCAAGCAGCTGTTTATAACATGCTGCAACCCATTGTTGGGCATCATGCCCTCTTACTTTATGTATTCGTTCATCAAATGGCACATCACTGCCTTGCGCCGCATCCACCGATAAAGCACCTGTTCTAATCGCTGTATTAAATAAATTTTCCGCAACAAAATAAGCACTAATAGTAATCGCTGTTGAAGCCTGTAATCCATTGAGCAATGCTAGTCCTTCCTTGGCTTCAAGCTCCATGGGTTCAATCCCTGCAATTTTTAATCCTTCAATTGCAGGAATATTCTTACCTTGATATTGAACTTCTCCTACCCCTAATAATGGCAAAGCCAAATGTGCTAAGGGGGCTAAATCGCCTGAGGCGCCAACCGATCCTTTCGCAGGAATACAAGGATACACTTGATGATTTAATAAACTAATTAAAGCGTCAATAAGCTCCAAGCGCACCCCAGAATAACCTTGAGCCAGGTTATTTATTTTTAATAGCAACATCAATGCCACTGTCTGATCAGGTAATAACTCGCCAGTACCACAAGCATGTGATAAAACGATATTACGTTGTAATAACTTTAAGTTCTCAGCAGAAATAGTTTGATTGGCTAATGAACCAAAACCAGTATTAATTCCATATACTGTCTTATTATTTTTAATCACATTTTCCACTGTTTGTCGTGAAGCGTGAATCTGTTCTTTAGCTTCTTCGGCTAAAATACAGGTTAACTTCTTGTGCAAGACCGATTTAAGCGTATCCAAAGTCAAAGAACCTGGATTAAGAATAAAATGCTCAGACATTAACTCACTCCCTTTATATTTTCCATCGGCAACCATAAACCATTCGTTTGCGCACATTGTTTTGCAAGCTCATAACCGGCATCAGCATGCCGCATAACCCCGGTCGCTGGATCATTATGTAAAACCCGCGCCAAGCGTTGTGCCGCTTTTTCAGTACCATCTGCTACAATAACCACACCTGCATGCTGGGAAAAGCCCATACCTACCCCACCCCCATGGTGAATGCTGACCCAGGTTGCGCCACTGGCACAATTGAGCAATGCATTTAATAAAGGCCAATCCGATACAGCGTCGCTGCCATCTAACATGCCTTCTGTTTCACGATTGGGGCTGGCTACCGATCCGGAATCCAAATGATCACGTCCAATTACAATCGGGGCTTTGACTTTCCCTTCCTTGACCATTTCATTAAAAGCCAAGGCTAATCTTGCTCTATCTTTTAAACCAACCCAACAAATTCGTGCCGGCAAACCTTGAAAAGCAATTTTTTCTTTGGCCATGTCAAGCCAATGGTGCAAATGAGGGTTATCCGGGATTAATTTTTTCACCATCGCATCAGTCGCATAAATATCTTCAGGATCACCAGAAAGCGCAACCCAACGAAAAGGCCCTATTCCTTCACAAAATAAGGGACGAATATACATTGGAACAAATCCCTCAAAATCGAATGCATTCTTTTCCCCCGCCTCCAAAGCCATTTGCCTAATATTATTGCCATAATCAAAAACTGGTATTCCACGCTTTTGAAAAGCTAACATTGCCTGTACTTGAGTAGCCATTGATTTTTTAGCAGCTTGCACCACCTCACCTGGTGCCGTTTTACGCATTTTTTCAGCTTGTTCCAGCGTCCATCCAGCAGGTAAATAGCCATTTAAAGGATCATGGGCACTGGTTTGATCAGTTACCAATGCTGGAGAAACCTGACGAGCGACTAATTGAGGGAAAATATCTGCGGCGTTGCCTAACAAGGCAACTGATAACGGTTGTTTTTTTTCACACGACTCATTTATCCAAGCCAAAGCTTCCTCTAAATTGCTTGTATACCTATCTAAGTAACGAGTTTGTAGCCGTTTTTCAATACGTGCTAAATCACACTCTATTGCTAAAACACTGGCTCCAGCCATTGTTCCCGCCAGAGTTTGCGCTCCCCCCATCCCCCCTAAGCCTGCGGTCAGAATCCAACGCCCGGTTAAGTTACCTTCATAATGCTTACGTGCCGCAGCAACAAAGGTTTCATATGTACCTTGAACAATGCCTTGGGAACCAATATAAATCCAGCTTCCAGCAGTCATTTGGCCGTACATCATAAGACCTTTTTTATCCAGCTCATTAAAATACTCCCAAGTTGCCCAACGGGGAACTAAATTGGAATTTGCAATTAATACTCGGGGAGCATCCTCATGGGTTGTAAATACACCCACAGGTTTACCAGACTGGATAAGTAGTGTTTGATTACCTTCAAGTTGTTTTAAAACGTTTTCAATTTGTATAAAGCAATCCCAGTTTCGCGCAGCCTTACCTAATCCTCCATACACTATTAGCGCATCTGGATTTTCAGCAACCTCAGGATCTAAATTATTATGAAGCATCCGTAATGCGGCTTCCGTTAACCAATTTTTAGCCTCAATCTTAGCCCCTCTATTGGCTCTTATTATCTGTTGTGGTTTATTTTCATCCATTAAGCTTACTCCCTTAGCGAAAAAATTTTCAAGAATATACACTAGAGTGAATTCGTCGCCTAGAGGCTATCGCCCGTTATAAATTGCTAATCTGCTCATATCGACATATTGACCAATAAATGATTTTTGTGCATAATATGCGCACACTTTTATTATTTTGAGTACCCGACCCTCTAAGTAATAGAATTATCTCTTTTGTCCATGTGAGGAAAGTTTTATGTATCCAAAGTTAATCGAATCAGTAATCCACTCGCGTTTAGATCATTTTGAAGCACTATTTTTAAGTGAGTGGTTTGTTGAAAACAGAGAAAAAATTGATACAGAAATAGAAGACGCAATAAACGAAGAAATAAAAAATGAACTTTCCAAATCCACTCCAGGATGGGCAGCCAATCAACCATTCATGGTCCCAAATAAAAATCAAAAATTAGTTAACATCAATGGCCATCTTGTTGATGAAGATGAATATAATTCATTTCAAAACGTGCAAGCTTCTAACGTTAGAAACAGGGTTAAGTCTAATATTAAAAATCAGGTAAGAGCAAAATATAATGATATTTTTTATAAAACCTATTGGCCTACTCTTTCCCAAGCGATTAAAAAGGAAATCCAATCTTTAAAGCCAGAAGAGATACTTAAAAATTATCTGACTAGACATCCATGGCTAGACGAGGAATTACAACTAGGCTTAGTAAATTATAACGGCACATTAACTTATTCCTTTTTAAATGCAGTTATAAGCACACACCTGGAATCCTTAAAAACAACTGTACAGCCCTCTGCATGGAATTGGGATCTCATTGGAAAAATTTATCATGGAACCGCTAAGTGGCCTGCTTTGAATGCGGCTCAATTAGCTAATGACATTGAAGGATATCCCTTATCTGATATCCAAACTCACTATGCCTTTGGTACCCCCTACCTGCAAAACCTTAATAATCTTACTTTTGATGTTGTCCATGGTAGTATACCACCCCAACATTTTTTTAATTATAGCTTCAGACGTCTCGATATCTTTCGTTACCTCCATAAACATCTTCCATCAGAAACACAGTCTAATTTAATTGAAGGAATCGATACGACCCAGGTTGCGCCATTCCATATTAGTGAATTACAACATTTATCGTTAGAACGTCTTAAATTCATTAAAAATATGATAGTCAATCTAGGTGATGAAAATGCTCCTATATGGGTAGCATTTAATAAACCAAATGCAAATAATTCTAAAGAATGGGATATATATATTCCTGAAAGCAATGTTATGGCTTTACAACCAGCAATAGAGGCTAAATTAACTGCTTTTAAGAACAAGGGAATAACTGTTAATTATAAACAAATCGATTATCGCCTCAATACCCAACAAAATGATATTCAAGGCATGTCTGCAATATCCACATGGCATTCTGTACTTTTTGGTCGTGTTTTTCATTGGTTAAATCTAACGCCAGCTTCTTCCAGACCGCCCTTAAGCGAATACCGAGAGAATATACCACTCACGGTTCTTTTTGCTTTTGCATTAAAATCAATGCTACCGACTTATTCTTATTCAGAATCCAAGAAATCCATTGATGAAGTTTTTGCAAGAAGACAACCTTTTTCTGATGCGAAAATAGATGAGTATCTTGTTAAGTCTAAACGCTCAAAGATAAATTACCTTCTTGATAATCCTGGTTTTTTCGATGAGCACCAGCGCGAGCTTTCTATTTTAATTGCAATCGATAAAGGAGAAATAAACTTATATGGAGCACAACAGGATGTTGTACCTGATACCATAGAGTTGTCACAAAAATCCGATTCTGACCAATTAAAGCAATCACTTTTTCTCATTTAT
>CAZTYT010000113.1:0-7250 GCA_964618245.1 uncultured Legionella sp.
GAAATGATTAACTTATGGATTCCTGCTCGTTGCGGTTCCGCATCCATGACTAAATGGGCTGTTGGAGGTAAAAGTTTCTCTTCTTTGCATTCTTTTAAGCAATTATCCAGCATCTTACTAATTATTGCCCCACAGCTTTCAAAACACATAATGTCAGCGACTAAAAACGAGTCTTGAAAAATTAGTCTGGGGAACATTGAGTTGACTTGCTCTATGCCTTCTTTAAGTTTGGCATGGAGCCGTTTTCTTTCTTCAGCCGAAAGATTAGTTTTAGTGTTATCATTTGTTATCGAAATGATTAATTTACGGGCTCCTGCTTGTTGCAGTTCGAAGTCCATGGCTAAATGGGCTGTGGGAGGTAAGAGTTTTTCTTCTTTGCATTCTTTTAAGCAATTATCCAGCATATTGCTAATGATTGCCCCATAGCTTTCAAAACACATAATTCCAGAGACTAAAAATGAGTCTTGAAAAATTATTTTTGGGGTCATTAGGTTGATCTCTGTCTATCAAATGCAAAAACTTGTTGAATATTAAGCTAAAACGCACCAAATTACCACACAAAGATTAAAATATTTATCTTTATCCATGAAAAAACAGAGGATGATAGTATACAGCTGAGGGAGTTATAGCTATTCTGGTAAACAGTTAATAGGAAGAAGAAGGGGATTATACCATTTTGCACTTTTTAATCTCACGTAAGGAACAGTTATTAACAAGTTTACTGGCTACCTATATTGTTTACTATTTGGGAGCCTCTTTAGCAGCTGCTTGGGGGTTTACTACCGATGATGCCTTTATCAGTTGGTTTTATGCTCAGCAATTTGCCAAAGGGAACGGTCTAATCTGGCATCAAAATTTTCCGAGAGTTGAAGGTTATTCTAATTTTTTATGGGTCATGCTTGCTGCACTAGTTATTAAGTTGCAATGGCCACTTGCTTTATCAATGAAATGGTTTTCGGTAATTAGTTTGGGTGGTAGCCTGTTTTTTTTATATAAATTGGGGCGGCTTTTCTTTAGTCCTTTACTGGCTATGCTCGCAGTTTTTTTATTCAGTCATTACATTGGGGTGGTTTGGTGGACAGTTAGCGGTATGGAAAGTGCTTTCTTTAGTAGTTTGGTTTTACTGGCTATATGGCAATGTGTTGTTGCTGTTGGTTATTCCTCTATTCCTGCTTCCTCAACCCCGAGGTGGTCAACGCGATCTTGGATTATTGCCAATCTTGCTTTACTGGGGCTTTGTTTAACTCGCTTTGATGGAATTGTTTGGTTTGGACTAATTAGCTGTTTTCTCTGGTGTCATTTTAAAGAAAAAAGACAGCAAAATTTTGATTTTAAAACCATTAGATCATGGCCATTGATTAGTTTATTATGCTTTGGCCTTCCTTATTTTTGTTACATTGCCTGGCGTCTTTTTTATTTTGGACATTTGCTTCCTAACAGTTATCTTTGTAAAGCGTTTGTTCCGGGACAAACTGGTATAGTTGATCTTGATTATCTGCAAGTCATTATTGTGTTAATCGTATGTGCATTACCCTATTGGTTATTGGCAAAAAGAGATTGCCGACATGTACTATTGTGGCTTCCTTCGGTTATTTATGCCGTATTACTTTTGCAAGCAGATCCTATTCTAGCCCATCGGTTACGTTTGTTTTTAACCCCGTTTGCGTTATTCAGTTTATTGCCAGTATTAGGAATAGTTGAGTTTTTAAAATACATTAAATTTTCCCAATGGGATTTAAAACTAGTCACTAGTTGTCTAATCATCATAGTGACTTTTTTGTTTATTCCAGGGAATAATTTAAATTTACTGCATACTTATGCGTCAGATTATCAAGGGAGAAATGAGAATCGATTGGCAATTGCCAATCTTTTAAACAGTGAAGCTGCACGTGGGGCTACTGTTTTACTAGGGGATTGCGGAATTATTCCTTTTTATTCTCGATCAGATATTCGTTTTATTGATAGTCAGTGCTTAAATAACGCCCCAATGACACAAAAACCTTATTATGGTGATGTAAAATCCTATGCTTATGCTATGCAAACGCAGATAAAACCAGATTGGGTCATTGTGACAAAGCCATTGTTTGAGGCTCATGGGGATTTTTTAATGGAGCAATTAGATAAAAACCATTTTTTAGATGACTATAAACTGGTAGCTCATTTTCAATCGGGAGCCATGCTATCTTCTAAGCATGGCTCTCACAAAGTGATTGATTATGTTTATCGGGTGTATCAACGAAGTCAATAATTACAGCGGTGTAGCCTTGATTTCACCGTGCTTCATCAAGGCTTGTAATGGTCGCTACTTATTCAGAAGACGACGATTCACTGGATGACGCACTTAAGTTAGGATCAGGCTGAGTATTCTTTGTATTTTGCAGCAACATAATACTGTTGGTTAACAAAATACGTTCCTGAACTTGGCGATCCAAATAGAGTTGATAATTAATTTCTGCCAATAAAGTAGCAATTTCTTTTTGCACAGTCGCTGGAGAGGCATTGTTGAGCTGGTTAATCCATTGATTATTGGAACTCATGTCGGAGTTGTATAAGCGCCAGGTTGCCATATTAAATTCATTTAATGCCTGGCTTGATGAAGAGGATTGTTCTCCTGACGTAGTTGCTTGAGTTTGGGGCAATCTTTTCGACATGATGAAATATAAGTTACTAATTCCTACTGAATACTGAGCGGCATAAGTTCTCAGTGTTGTAAAATAGTTGGTTAATGTGGATTGTGCCTGTATCTGTTGGAGAGAAGGGGTGGATGTGGATGAGCTACCCGTAGGATTCGCTTGATTATACATCGTGTCATAAGTTTTTAAATTTGGTAAAGGAACAGGGGTTACTTCGCCAGAAACATAACGAATAAAATTCGCTGCCTGTTGAGCCTGATTCTGTGCAGTCAAACCAGTATTTTGATTATTGGTAGATGACGAACTGGAAGTACTGCTACTAGAGGATGTTGTTGTATACATTAAGGGGGACATTAATGTATTGGTATTAAGTTGACTCATAAATTGCTGATTATACTGGTAAGTATAATATTGGTAAGTGGAGGGGATTGTCCCAATAATATTTGCAGTCACATTACTTCCTGGCATTATATTCCCAGTAGTTGACTGTGAGCACCCTACCCATGCGGAGCCATCATAGTTCATACAATAACTATTGTCTGGAGTACCTAAAATATTTAAAACAGCCTGATTGACAGGATCCTGCTGGAAGGTTTGTTGATCAAGATAAGGGCTTACGCTAACGGTTGAGGCGGAGTTAGTACTATATGCTTGTACGTTAAAAGTGTTATTAGCAAAGGGATTTAGCGAGGCTGCTTTGGCAATTTCATTGGGTAAAAACTGCGCTAATGCAGAGCTGAAAGCGTTAACAGGGATAGCCCCCATAAAAGTATTAAACATGTAAGTGTACATATAACCATCGATAAGTTGGCTTGAAGTCGAACTGAGTAAGGTTTGACTGACAGTATTATTATTTGCTGTAGGAGATTTAGTAATATCATAACCTAGATAACCACCAAGGTTTTGCAAATATTCCACTAGTTGCTGTGTACTTGCAGCAGTTTGCTGTGAGTTATAATCTGACGTGTCGTCTGCTATTGCTGGTAAAGCTGCAAAATACATACAATTTACCAGAGCCAATCTGGATAACAATTTCATCATTCATCCCCTTCAAGTGCGCGTAAAACGAGTTTTAGCCGATATTGGCAAAAAACTCGGGATAACAATCTTAAACGTTCAAATACGATATTTCTTTTGAGAAAAACACCAGCAGGGTCATGGCTTCCGGTACTGGTTTCCTCAGCATGAATTAAAACCCGGGAAGCGCTCCCAGGATGAACTGTATCTATGGCTTGAAGCAAACGCAGTCCCCGTCCCGACTTAATATTGCCTACGATACGAATAAATTTATCCTCTTCATTGAGTGTTCCCATATCAATTTTTTCAATGTCATCCAGCTCTTTTCCTAATTGCTCCATTACTGCTTCAAACTCAGGGTTTCCATCGAGAGTCCAGTCTTCTACACTTTCCATAAAAGTAATCACACGGTAGATCATTGGATCGACGTATTCAAACCAATATTGAGAAGAGGCTTTATGACTAAGATCTGGCATGATTTACTCTTTTTTTACTTTTGTAAGATTAATGGAAGAATTTATTACTTACTACTATAGTATATTATGTAAGGTAAAAGTATATTATTTCTCAATTTTAAGAAGTAAAAAATATGAAAAAAAAGTCGGATTCAAAAATCCTTAAGTTAATTAGTAATATTTTTAATGTTCGTTATTGGTTTGATTGGGAGCGTGTTAAATCGTTTAGTCTTTATATTTATGAGGGGATAAAACAATTATTTGTACCACAACAAGCAAATAAAGCAGAATCATTTGACGATGCTGTCCATAAACTAAATCTTAATGATGCTAATCTTCTTGCAAAACAAAAAGCACTATTTCGCCTAAGTATTTTGATGGTAATTATTGCCGGTTTAATTTTTAGCTATGCAGGTTATCAGCTTTTTTATGGTTCCTTTAAAGCGGTTATTGTGAGTTTAGTAGTGAGTTTGATCGCATTAACGTTGGCCTTTCGTTATCACTTTTGGTACTACCAGATAAAAAACCAAAAACTGGGGTGCACTTTTAATGAATGGTTCAGACAAGGGTTATTGGGGGAGAAAAAATGAATCGTTTTATTACCACTTTACTCCTCTGCTTTTTTCCAGGGTTGGTTTTAGCAGATAGTTCTTTAAGTTTTGCCCCTCCTGCTAGTGATTATTCCGTCGTATTTTTGGGAAATTTATTTGGTATAGTAGATGGTGTATTAAGCGGTACAGGTAGCCAAATTATGGGTACCATGTTTGGAGTATTTAATGCGGCTGTACTGGCTTTAGGCGGTATAGTTATCATGTATACTTTAATCGTAGCAACAATGAATACTGCTCATGAAGGGCAAATGTTAGGACAAAAATGGTCCTCAATTTGGATTCCTATCCGCGCTACTATTGGCTTGGCTTTATTAATCCCTAAAGCATCAGGTTATTGCTTGATGCAGATTTTTGTTATGTGGATTGTAGTTCAAGGCGTTGGTGCAGCTGATAAAATATGGAATGCTGCTTTAAGTTATTTAAATCGTGGGGGCGTAATTATTCAGGCCCAACAAGTCAACCCCGCAACAGCTTTGACCAGTGGTAACTCAGGAATGGCAGGTATTGCTACTGGCGCACTTAATATTTTGGCAGGTCAAGTATGTATGTTGGGGTTGCAAACCCAATTACAAAATCAGCGCCAAAGTTATCTGGATATGAAATCGAATAATTCAGGTCCTTGCTCGGGTACACCAACTGATGCCATGAATACTTTTTGTAATACCAGTGTTCCAGATTTTCTGGGTACCGTCAATGCAGTGACTGTACAAAGTGCTAATCCTACAGCCACTTCCTGGACCGTACAAATGCCTAATTTTGATTCAGGTTCTGCCTATTACTTCCTAAACGGTATTTGCGGTACAATTAACTGGAATAATATTAGTTCATTAACCTCTACTACCAATAGTTCTACCACTACTGATGTTTCTAGTAGCTCTTCAGACTTGTCTTCTGCAACCACCTCAGTGGGATCTACGACTACCATCAATGGCGTTTCACTAACTGCGGAAGAGTTAGCAACTGCGCAAATGTCTCGCGCTATTGCTATTCAACAGATGTATGTTGACCTGGGTTCTGTAGCTCATGCCATGATTGGTAACGCACCAGGCATGGCACCGCCAAGTGGAAATACTACCAGTACTAGTAATCCTTATATTGCCGGGATTGCAAGTCAACAATTTGGTGTGCCTTACACTGAAACTTCAAACGTATGTACCGTATATAGCCAAAATTGTTACATTTGGGGACCTGCACCAGGTAGCACAGGAGGGGGCACCTTATTCAATGGAACAGAATTTATTAATGCCATTAATGACTATAATGGCGTTATGATGCCGACTCTCAATTTGTTAACGCAAATGAGTAATGAAACTAACGCAAGTAATGCGCGGGAGTTTATTAACCAAGCGTCTATGCAAGGCTGGATAATGGCTGGAGCCTATTTTTATAACTTGGTTAAGATCCAGGGTAGCGCTACCATGAACTCTACCTTGACCGATAGTAATACAGGTCTTGATAAGAGTACCTTTGATGCATCAAGAATGGTGGCGCCATTTGGTGATAATAATTCCTGTGGTGGTGATTATTCGATGCTTTGCACCTGGTTTGGTGGAGATAAAACCCAAGTAGCTTTGATTGAGGAATTAATTGATGGTACAGGGCTCGTGCCTGCAAATTCAACTACGCCATCCAATCCAATTCCCAAGCCCTCTATGGCCGGTAATCCTGAACGACCCATTGTTAATACCGCAAATTATTTGCAAGCATCTACAGTGTATGGTTATGCGAACAACTCAGTAATGGTCCAGTTACCTGGCCAGCCAGGCTTAAAACCATTAACTTTTGCAAACACCATTAACTTTAGTGTAGATGCCTCTTTATATACCCTACAGAAACAAGATTTTTCCTGCGGAAAGGTGAAAATTATGTTCTTCTCTTTCTGTCTGGGTAAGATGATGGGTAACTTGTTCTATAACAATATTTTCTTATACATATACAATGCTTTGTTGGCGGTTTTTGGACAAATTATCCAGCAAGTAGTTATGGCCTTTTTGATGATACCGCTCAGTGGTATGGCTGATATCTTTCAGCAGGGTGTACAGGTGCTCGCTGAGCCAGGAGTAAACCCAATAGTTGCTTTAGCTAACATGGGTGTTCAATACATTAATTTTTCTGGTAATTTATGGATTATGTTGTTAAATATGGCAGTAACTAGTGCCTTAATCCCAGTGTTTGGTATTTTCATCTTTGCCTTAATTTCATTGGCGATGCCATTATTAATTGCATGGGTAGGGGTAATGACCACCATAGGATTCACGACAGCTTATTACATTCCTATTTTACCGTATATGATCTTTACCTTTGGTGCTTTGTCTTGGTTAATTTCAGTCATCGAGGCTATGGTTGCAGGCCCCATCATTGCTTTAGGGGTAACACATCCTGAAGGTCATGATGCCTTTGGTAAAGCTGATCAGGCAATAATGATTTTGGTTAACGTTTTCCTGCGGCCATCTATGATGATTATTGGTTATATTGCAGCAATTGCCCTCTATAAGGTTCAAAATATTAAACTCTAATATTATGCGCCCGTTTTA
>CAZTYT010000114.1:0-7191 GCA_964618245.1 uncultured Legionella sp.
ATTAATTTTTAGCGGTGACTGCAGTGGTCCGGGTAGTGCGGAAGTAATTTTACATGCCCCTGAAGTCGATTTTGCAGTTCTGGAGTGCGCGCGCGGCGGAATACTCCGTTCCGGTTTAGGTTTTGATGAGTGCGATATCAGTGTTATTACCAACATTAGTGAAGATCATTTAGGCTTAAATGATATTCATACAGTGGAAGAGATGGCCGAGGTGAAAGCAGTCGTTGCTCGCAGTACTAAAAAAAACAGGTTATTCTATTTTAAATGCGGATGATAACTTAACCTACAATTTACGTCAGGATTTAAATTGTAATATTGCTTTTTTTAGCCGTTTTCAAAGTCCACGAATCAGAAAGCATTGCGCACAGGGTGGTTTAGCGGCCTATGTTGATAATGGCAATCTTATTGTCCAAATAGGAAAAGATCAGCAAATAGTGGCAAGGATTAAGGATATTCCTCTTAGTTTTAAAGGAACTGCTACTTGTATGATTCTTAATCTTTTGCCTGCAATATTGGCTGGAGTTATCAGTGGTTTTCCCTTAGAAAAGATAAAAGATGCTTTACAAGTATTTTATCCTACGCCTGAAAATCTTCCGGGCAGAATGAATCTTTTTAAATTCTCACATTGTGAAGTGATGGTGGATTATGCGCACAATGAAGGGGCATTTTGCGAAATGAAAAACTATCTGGAAGCTGTTCCCTCAAGTGTAAAAATCGGCATTATTGGGGTGGCTGGTGACCGGCGTGATGAGGATATAGAAGCCTTAGGATATCATTCCGCACAAATGTTTAATGAAATAATTATCAGGCATGATAAGGATGGGCGTGGGCGAACTAATGAAGAAATTACCCATCTTTTACATAAAGGAATAGTTCGTTCAGGATTAAAGCCGGTTATTAATATTATTTCAGATGAAGTCGATGCTATAGAGCGTGTCATCGATAGGGCGCAACCGGATAGTTTTATTTTTTGTGCAATTGAAGATGTTTTTCGTGTGACCCATTTTTTGAAGCAAAAAGCAAAGCAATTGATGCAAATAAATGAGGCATATAAATGATCCCCAAAGCTAAACTACTCATAATTGGTGGCGCTGAAGACAAAGGTGATACCTATCCTGAATCGGGTGCTTCTAAAGAAGAGTTTATTCGCTATGAAATTTTGCGTGAGTTATTACCACCATCCAATAAAAAAATAGAAATTATTACTACGGGTTCAGAAATTCAATCTGAGGTAAAAAAGGTTTACCAGCGGGTTTTTAATGACATGGGGTATAACAACATTGGATTTGTTCCAATTAAGAAAAGGACAGAGGCGCGCAGTAGTGAGTATTTAAACCGGGTAGAAAGTGCTGGAGCCGTGTTTTTTACCGGAGGCGATCAGTTTCGTTTATCGACTATATTAGGTGGTACTCCTATTATAGATATTATTAAAGAGCGCTATTATAAAGACAGCGATTTTATTATTGCCGGAACAAGCGCTGGAGCCATGATAATGTCTTCGGTAATGATTATGGGGGGAGGACTATCAGAGGCACTCACTTACCGTAATTTATTAACCTGCTCAGGATTGGGTATTTTACAATCATGCATTATCGATACACATTTTATAAAAAGAGGTCGTTTTAGTCGTCTTGCGCATGCGATTATTATGAACCCGGAACAACTTGGTATCGGTTTAGGTGAAGATACCGCTTTAGTTATTCGTAATGGCTCTGACGCGGAGTGTTATGGATCTGGCATGGTTGTGATTATTGATGGCAGATATATTGAACAAACCAATATTACTGAAGTGGACGAGGGAGAGCCTGTTTTTGTGGAGAATTTAATAGTTCATCTTTTAGTTAAAGGTTGTCAATTTTCTATTGCTGAACGTAGCTTGGCTAATCCCGCAATCCTTGAAAAAAAATGACTGTAAGGAATAGAAAGTATGAATAAAATTGCCATGGCGGTACATGGAGGAGCCAGCGAAGACAGTTCTTTTTTACAAAAAAACAAGAAAGAATGTGAGGAGGGTTTGGCTGCTGCCGTTGAGCAAGGATATGCCATTTTAGACAAAGGCGGTTCATCTTTGGAGGCTGTACAAAAAGCAGTTAGTATTCTTGAAGATAATGAGCTGTTTAATGCTGGTAAAGGTTCCGCCCTGAATTGTCAGGGAGAAGTGGAAATGGATGCTTCTATTATGGAGGGTAAAGACTTGCGTGCAGGGGCAGTTTCTATGGTACGTCAAGTTAAAAACCCCATTCTTTTAGCTCATTTGGTCATGGAAAAGACTAAACATGTTTTTCTTTCCGGTTATGGCGCTCTTGAGTTAGCGCAGCAGTATGGGTTGGTTATGAAACCTGAAGATTATTTTATTACTCCACATCAGTTGGATGAATATAAAAGGCTGCAACCTATTGAAAGCAGGCAAGACATCCAAAATAAAACAATGAAAGGTACTGTTGGGGCCGTAGCCTTAGATAAGGCTGGAAACCTTGCTGCGGGTACTTCTACAGGGGGCATTAGCAATTGTTTACCCGGAAGAATTGGCGATAGTTGTGTCATTGGTGCGGGATGTTATGCAAACAATAAAAGTTGTGCAGTCTCAGGCACTGGAGAGGGAGAATATTTGATTCGCGAAGTGGTTGCCCATACCATTTCCATGTTGGTTGAATCAGGAAAAGCGATACAGGAGGCTTGTGAATTTGTAGTTCATCAGCGCAATACGTTAAAGGGTGAAATTGGAGTAATTTCTTTAAATCAACATGGAGAGTTTGGTATTACTTTTAATACTGAAATCATGAAAAGAGCCTGGAAAAGCTCTTCCCAAGATCTTCAGGTTTTAATTTATTAATTATACTGGTGGCGGGTTTCCTCGACCCATGAGGGACAAAACCAGAAGTACAACAAAAATAATAAGGAATAGAAAAAATAATAGTTTTGCAATTCCTGCCGCTGCTGCTGCGATTCCACCAAAACCAAAAGCGGCAGCAATGAGTGCAATGATAAGAAATGTTAATGCCCATCCTAGCATGATTCTCTCCTTAAGACAGGTTCTGTTGAGCCTTAGCTCAACAATGAAAATCTCACCCCACGAAAATGTGTTGTGACTATCCTCTTATTATAGTCCAGATAACTCATTGCAGTTGGATACTGTATTAACTGACCATTGCAATAATCAATAAGCCTATCGCAACAAACCCAATTAAAAATAAGCTGATATTACCTCCTGGAACCAAGTGAGTTTCAGATGGTATGGCACATGCTTTTCTACCTTGCCAGGCCATTATGGCTGGTAAGAGCAGAAGCAAGATAACACAACATACCCCTGCATAGCTCAATGCATGCAAGTATATGCCAGGGTTGAAAAGTACAACAGCTAAGGGTGGAAGGAAGGTAAGAGCCAAAGTATATTTACCTTGTATCCCAGATTTTTGTAATTTTAATCCATCGGCTAAAAAATCAAATAACCCTAATGAAACCCCTAAAAAGGCTGTTAGCATGCAAATGGAAGTGAAAAAGCCAAAAAAGCCGCTAATCCATTGACTTTGTACGGATTGGCTTAGTGCCTCAGTAAGCCCGCTAGTAGCATGTTCTGAATTCATTAAGGCAATTAAACCATTATTTCCTTCGCGAGTGACTACCCCCATGATCACTGCATCCCAAATAATATAACAGGCTAAGGGAATTAAAGAGCCCAAGAGAATGACTTTTCGTAATGAGTGGATATCATCGCCAAAATAATCGCGCAAGCTAGGAATAATCGAGGCATAACCGAAAGAAGTAATCAGGATCATTAGTGTACCGGTAAAGGCCCAAGCAGAGCCGCCCATTAAGCCAGTTGGTGATGCATGAGGGCTGATAATCGTGACTAATAATGCGTAAATACCCAGTTTTCCAAACATTAAACCACGATTAACATAATCTACAGAGCGTATGCCTTTGTATACGATTAGACTAAATAAAAGGGTAAATGTAATAGAGGTTAGGCTATTGGGTAAGTTAATGTTGGCTTTTTGTAATAAACTACCAAGAACATCGCTACCGCCAGAAATATAAGCAGAAAGTAAGGTATAAAGGAGGAATAAGTAAGTGATCCAGGCTATAATTTGCCCTGGTAGACCCAAAGTAGATTTAGCCATTGATATCATATTACTTCCCGCAGGAAGGCGTAAATTGACTTCTAAAATAAGCAGTGCGCCAGCCGTCATGACCAGCCAACAAAAGAACAGGAAAAAAATGGAATTGGCAAAGCCTACTTCTGCAGTAGAAACTGGTAACGCAAGCATTCCCCCACCTATTGAAGTACCAACAATAAGTAAAATGCCACCCACTAGTTTTGAATTGATCATCTGGTTCTAATCCAAATTGAGCAAATAATGCTCATTATGATAAAATTAAATTCAAAAAAAGTCAATGCCTTGTGCTTGCCAGAGTGTGGTCTACAAAGACATCAACCCTATCCATTAGTTAATTTTCATCCAAACTTCATGCGCCAGAAGAATTACTGAAACGAGCATCACTATTATTGGCGTAATTTTTCCCCCAGGAACTATAAAGCTGGAATGATAATGTTTTCTGCCAAAATAGCACATTAATGCAGGTAAAAGTAGTAAAAGAATGACACAAAAAATCCCGGCATATCCTAAAGCATGAATATAAGCCCCAGGGTAATAAATAACTAGTAATAGGGGGGGGATAAAAGTTAATAAAAATAAACCTATGCCATGACTGCCTTGTTCACGTAATTTTAACCCATCTGCCAAAAAGCTAAATAAACAAAGCGAAACCCCTAAAAATGCAGTTAACATGCAAATTGATGTAAAAAAATTAAATAAAGAGCTAATTATCGTGCTTTGTACTCTGGTTGATAATAAAGAAGCCAATGCGCTGGTAGCGTGTGGATTTTCCATGAGGCTTGCCAAATTTTCGCTACCTTCCGCAGGAATTGCCCCCATAATTACCGCATCCCAGGCAATGTAGCAGAATAA
This sequence comes from uncultured Legionella sp., assembly GCA_964618245.1. Lineage (GTDB taxonomy): Bacteria > Pseudomonadota > Gammaproteobacteria > Legionellales > Legionellaceae > Legionella. The sequence continues at coordinate 4,971 of CAZTYT010000114.1, forward strand.
AGGGATTAAAGAACCAATGAAAATTACTTTTTTAAGTAGTTTAATATCATCATTAAAATACTCTCTAAGATTAGGAACAATAATCGCAAATCCAAATGAGGTGATTAAAATCATAATGGAACTGCTGATATAGCGTGCGTTACCATACTGAAAGTTATGCATTTCCATGTAAGGAGTAATCAATATCACTAATAAGCAATAAACGGCGAGTTTACCAAACATAAGCCCACGGTTTACATAATCTACTGAGCGAATGCCGCCATAAACAACTAAACCGAAAATTAAAGTAAAGAGGAGGCTGGCCTGCCAATCTGAGATCTGAACCCCAATTTTTAATAACAGGCTGTTTAAAACATCAGATCCACCGGAGATATAAGCAGAAAGCAAAGTATAAAGCAGAAATAAGTAGCTAATCCAGGCAGCAAGTAAGCCATAGTTACCCAGGGTGGCAGCAGCCATGGATACCATGTGCTTACCACGTGGCAAATAGAGATTCGCTTCGAGGATAAAAAAAGCGCCTAAAGTCATAAAGACCCAGCAAACGAAAAGAAAAATAGAAGATTGCCAAAAACCAGTGGCGGCATTAGCAACAGGCAGTGCAAGCATACCACCGCCTATGGATGTGCCTACAATGAGTAGAATTCCCCCTAAAAACCTTGAATTCATAAATACACCTTATTTCATTGCGTAGGTAGCTTCTCTTGCTTTAGCAATACAACATTGAGGAGCCCTACCGATAAACCATTGAATCTCAATCCGTCGGTTCATTGCACTTCCATGAATGATGGCATTATCAGCCACCGTGTTTTTATCTCCATACCCTTCTGCCTTCAAACGTTGGGCATGAATTCCATTGGCCCACAAATAAGTAAGCATACTTTCTGCCTGGGCTTGGGACATTCTTCTCTTATGATATTCTGTACCCACATCGTCAGTGAAACCGGCAACATAAATAAGGCTGTCCGGGTAAAGCCGTAATAAATCGATAATGCGAAGCAATCCTTGGTAACGTAATTCATTAAGGCGAGGACTTTCAAACATGAAATATTTGTCTGTAGGGATGATTAACGTCATGGTATCGCCATATTGGACAAATTGAATGTCGCATCGTTGTAAGTCTTTAATAATTCGCCTTTTGGTGTTTGTGCCTGAATTGAGTAAAGCGCCAACTGTTCCACCAATCACAGTACCAGTTAAAGCACCTGGTACAGTTCCGCTTGTTGCCCCACCAACAGCCGTACCTATAACTGCTCCCGTAGCTGCACCCCGTATCACCGGGTTCCTATGTTTAAAATTATTATAAGGTGGACGAAAAGCACAACTGCAAAGTAAGCAGGCAATTACTCCATAGATAAAAGCTGTTTTAATTTGGTTCAATGACATTTCTACTTCCAAACTCAGGCATTTTTTCATTATTAAACATCTGATGGAATTTCGCAATGCAAGGCATTTACCACCAGCATATTATTCTTCTTTTATTTATTACTTTATGTTGATAGCTGGTTCCAGATGTATTGGCAGCTCAATTACATCTGGTTTTGGTTTAGAAAAAAATGTTTCGAGTAAGCTTTTTTCATGAGAATACTCATTACGATGCCGGGTTAATGAGCGAAACTCGGTCATACATCGAATACAATTACTCAATACACCTCCAAATAGTCCTAAAGTAGCTATCCCTGTGATAATGCCTAAAGGAGGTTGTACAAGTAGCATGGGTATTGAAATAAGGAAAAACGAGGCATATAAAGTTACTGCTGTTGCTAACCAAAAAACTATCTCACAAGCTTTGGCAAGGTTTAATAGGGCTACGTCAAGTTGCCTGTTAGTGCAGCGTTCACTAATTTTTGCAAAAGCAGCATTAATATTTTTTAATGCCTCCTCATTTTTAGAGTCTGGTTTGCAGTTGGCAACATTCATTTTAACGCTTTCAATTTCTGCAATGAAATCCTGATAACTTCCAAGAATAGCTTGAATTGTTTTTTCTTTTGCTGCTTTCTTATAGGAAAGCCTGTAATACTCAATCACCGCATTCACATTGTTTTTAAGTGCTGGATTTATAGTTATTTCTTTTTTAAACAACGCAAGTAACTTTCTATCAAGCTTTTTTAGTGCTTGTTCATGAGCCGTATAATATAAAGGCATAATTATCTCTTTTCATAAATGTAGGCAATTAAATAGGAATGGATAATAACATGATTTGGCTTATATTAAATTCATTAAT
>CAZTYT010000115.1:0-7165 GCA_964618245.1 uncultured Legionella sp.
GAATCATAAGCAAGAAAGAGCTTAACATCAGCGGCAAGTAAAAATGCCATTGCTGAGTAATATGCCCATAGGCTACTTCCTGATTAAGAATAATCGGAATCGCGAAAAAAGTAGCGGTTAGAATAAAGTGTTGGCAAAAAATGCCAAAATTTAATCGTTGCAAATGTTTATTGCAAAGTACTTTTTTGAGTAAAGCAGGATTGGTTTCGCTTTCATTATGAAATTGTTCATGGGCAGGATTTGGAATAACAAAATGCAATAAAGCAAGTCCGGATAATGCTAAAAGGGTCGTGAGATAGAAAATACCAGACAGGCCAAAATGATGAGTTACAGCGGGGCTAAGTACCATTGCCAAGCTAAATGATGTTCCAATGGTAATGCCAATAACGGCCATTGCTTTGGTTCGCTGCTCATCTGGGGTCAAATCAGCTAATAAAGCGATTAAAACGCTGCCCACTGCGCCCATGCCTTGCAACGTTCGGGCAATAATCATGCCATAGATGGAACTTGTTAAAGCCCCTATAAAGCTACCACCGGCAAACAAAACCAAGCCAATGGTAATCATTGGTTTTCGCCCTACTTTATCTGAAAAGAGACCAAAAGGCATTTGTAATATGCCTTGTGCCAAACCATACACGCCAAGAGCAAATCCAATCAGTGCCGGGGTTGCTCCTCGCAGGTTATCTGCATAAATTGTAAAGACAGGGATAAGCAAAAATAAGCCAAGCATGCGAAAGGAAAAAATGGCAGCGATAGGAAAGACTGTTTTGGACCAAGGATACTTCATTCATAAGCAGATAATTGATGTATTGTGTGCTGATAGTACAAAGTTAGGCAAGTATAAACAAGATCTTTGAAAATTTAATCAACTAAAGATTGCATTCTCAGGTAATAAAAATGAAAATGTGCAATTTGATTTTTTTGTAAGAGGACTGTTCCATGAGTTTAATTTTTGCTGGAAAAGTTGGATTAATTACAGGTGGTGCACGCGGTATCGGTAAGGCGACTGCATTAAAATTGGCTCAGGCGGGTAGTGATATTGCCATTGTTTATTACAATAGCTCTGATGAAGCGCAAGCTTTAGTGGATGAAATTAAACAAATGGGGAGAAAAGCAATTGCTTTGCAGGCCAATGTGGCTGATCATCAATCGGTTAAAGAAATGTTTGTGCAATTTCGTGAGCATTTTGATCATTTGAACTTTTTAATTAGTAATGCGGCGAGTGGCGTATTAAAACCAGCATTAAAAATGTCCACTAAACATTGGCGATGGTGCTTGGAAACTAATGCCTTGGCTTTAAATCATCTGGCAAGTGAAGGCCACTCACTTATGCCTAAAGGAAGTCGAGTCATCGCCTTATCCAGTTTAGGAGCAGAGCGAGCTATTCCCAATTATGCATTTATTGGTGCATCAAAAGCTGCTTTAGAAGCATTAGTTCGCTCTTTAAGCCTGGAATTGGCGGTTGATGGAATTACTGTAAATACAGTTTCTGCGGGGGTGGTTGATACCGATGCATTGAAACATTTCCCTAATCGTGAACAGTTACTGGATGAATATCAGGCCCATGCATTGGCTGATAAACCTTTAACTCCTACGGATGTGGCAAATGCTGTTTATTTATTGTGTCTACCTGAGGCGGATATGATTAATGCACACACTTTGTTTGTTGATGCGGGTTATAGTCGCGTAGGCTAGGTTATAATTTGCAGGAAGATGTTACTTCCTGCATTTCTGTCTTGTTTTCTTCAATTTTAATTCTTCTTTGATTAAAAAATGCTAATTTTATGTCTTTAAAAAAATCTATGATATACTTTGCCGCTTTGTAAACTGCCTGATCTCTGGGGAAAAAAATGAATGTAGCTGACATCTATCCTAAAGTTAGAGAAATTGTTGCTGATGTATTAGTAATTGATGAAGAAGAAGTATCCAAGGACAGTCGTTTGATTGCCGATTTAGGTGCTGAATCAATCGATTTCCTTGACTTGGTTTTTCAATTGGAAAAAGAATTCAAAGTCAAGATCCCTCGCGGCCAATTAGAAAAAAATGCGCGTGGTGACTTGGCTGAAGATGAATTTGAAAAAGGTGGCGTGTTAACTGCACAAGGTTTAGATGCTTTGAAAAATTATTTAAGCGAAGTCCCTGCTGACCAATTTAAGCCAAATATGAAGGTTAACGAAATCCCTATGCTGTTTACAGTGGAAACTTTTTGTAAGTTAATCGTTTCTGCTATGAATGAACAGCAAGTTCCTGCGTGAAATCAATGAGATTTTTGTTCGTTGACAGAATTATTCAATCAACCCCCGGAGAATTAATTCGGGGAGTTAAGCACATCACCCGAGATGATGCTTTTTTGACTATAGATGAGCAAAACCGACCATGTTTTATTACTTCCTTAATTGGCGAAACACTTGGTCAATTGGCTGCATGGAATGTCATGCAGCACAATCATTTTTCTTTACGCCCCGTTGCGGGTATTGTGGCGAGTGCCACTTTGCATCGTCCGGCTTATGTTGGTGAGACCTTATTACTGGAATCATTTATTGATAGTATTGATGATGCTGCTGTTCAATACCACAGTATTGCACGAGTTGGTGAGCAACTTATTTTTTCGGTGGATGGCGCCTTAGGGCCATTGTTACCGATGCAAGAGTTTATTGAGCAGGCAGAAGTCAGACAGCAATACATGGAAATTGACCGCCCAGGCGATTGGGGGTTAATCTGCGCTCAAAGCAAACCATCAAGTAAAGACGAGTTATTTGCTTGTGAGCAATTTAACTCTTTTGTCATGGCCTTTGATCGAATTCTCTCGAGTGAACCAGGCGTTAGTTTAACTGCAGAAAAACGCATCAATCGGGCAGCTCCTTATTTTCCGGATCATTTTCCCAAAAAACCAGTGTTGCCAATGACCGTTTTATTAGAGTGCAAACTAAATTTGGCTCGCGAGTTTTTAAGACGTGCCAATTTTACAAAAGATTATCGCGTCAGCGAGATGCGCAAAATAAAAATGAATGAATTTGTGTATCCTGGCGATGTGATTGAGTGTCATTTATCCGTTAGACGACATACTGACGAAGAATTAATCTTAAATTATCGCAGTGAAGTAGCTGGTAAACGCGTATGTGTTGTCGATGTGGTGCTTATCCCTAGAGGTAGATAACGTGAAAAAAAGACGAGTTGCTATTACAGGCTTAGGAGCAGTTTCCCCCATTGGGCTTGATGTTCAATCAACATGGTCAAATTTACTGGCAGGAGCATCAGGGATAGCTGAGATTAAACAATTTGATGCGAGTGCATTTCCTACTTATATTGCCGCGGAAGTAAAAAATTTTAAACAGAATACCGCCTTATCGAAAAAGCAAACTCGTTTCGCGATGTCTTTTACCCAATATGCGCTTGAAGCCGCACAACAGGCTTTTGCCGATGCTAATATTTTACCTACAGAACAGAATGCATCACGCTGGGGAGTAGTGACTGGTAGTGGTATGATGACCGCCGAATTTGATTATTTACATCGGTTTCAGCAGGTTTGTGCCCCTAATGGCGACATTGATTGGCAGCTCTTGCAAGAAAGAACACATGACTTTTATAAGCTGGCTGATTTTGGCAAAACTACGCCAAATTCAGGCTTGTCTTTATTGATTCAACAATTTGGCATTAGAGGCTACGCTTCTTCTGTGCACACGGCTTGTGCTTCTGGCGGTCAAGCATTAGGTTTAGCCATGCAAGTGATTCGTCGAGGGGATGCTGATTTTATGTTGGCAGGTGGTTTTGATTCCATGATCAATCCTCTTGGTTTATCCAGCTTTTGTTTATTAGGCGCTTTATCGACCTATAATGAAACGCCACAAACGGCAAGCCGTCCTTTTGATGGAACTCGCAATGGTTTTGTTTTAGGCGAAGGAGCGGCTTTTTTGATTCTGGAAGAATGGGAAAAAGCCAACGCGCGGGGCGCAAAAATTTATGCCGAACTAGCTGGTGAGGGCAATTCATTAAGCTCTTATCGAATTACTGATTCTCATCCTAATGGGGATGGGGCAATGCAAGCGATTCAATGGGCATTAAAAGATGCAGGGGTACGAGCGGATGAAGTTGACTATGTTAATGCGCATGGAACTTCCACTAAAATGAATGACTTGAGTGAAACCAATGCGATCAAGGCTGTTTTTGCTGAGCACGTGGCTAATTTGCCAGTGAGCTCCACTAAAGGTCAAACCGGACATTTAATTGCAGCAGCAGGTGCATTAGAGGCTGTTCTCGCCGTAAAAGCAATTGAACAAGGGCAAATTCCTATGACTGCTAATTTGACCACACCTGATCCTGAGTGTGATTTGGATTATGTGGTTGACGGGCCACGCAAACAAGAATTGGGAGTCGTTTTATCTAATTCCTTTGGATTTGGTGGCTCCAATAGCTGTCTATTGTTCAAGCATCCTGAGTTTAAAGGAGCAGATCAATGAGTCAATCTAAACGCGTATTTATTACCGGGCGTAGCGCTTTAACGGCATCAGGAAATACTGCTGATGCAACTTGGGATTCAATCTTAACAGGTAAAAGCGGCATTGGTGAAGTCACAGGATGGGATTTATCGCAATGGACCTATCGTCAAGGTGGTGAGTTAAAAGATTTTCAACCTGCCAAAATGCTTCCAGATCGTAAATTAATTAAAGTTATTTCTCGCCAGGATGTGATTGGAATTAATGCTGCGGTTCAAGCAGTTGAGCATAGTCAATTGCTATCTTATCGGGATACCTTAGCAAATGCAGAGTTATTTAATGAGCAAACAGCAATTTTTGTTGGCTCGCCAGGTAACAAATATTTTCAACAATATGATTTTTTACCTTTATTAGCGAAAAGCCAGGGGCAAATGCAGCCCTTCGCCCAGCAATTGTTTGATGAAGTGCACCCCATGTGGTTGTTACGAATTCTACCAAATAATGTGCTTGCATACACAGGTATTACCTATGGTTTTAAAGGCCCTAATCACAATGTAACCAATCATGCTGTAGGGGGAACACAAGCGTTAATAGAGGCATATCATGCGATTATGACGGGGCAAGCAGAACGAGCAGTGGTTGTTGCTTATGATCTGGCTATTGAACCTCAGTCACTCTATTATTATGGACAACTAGGCGTGTTAAGCGAACGCCATTTAAAACCTTTTGATGCGGCGCACGATGGCACAATGCTTGCTGAAGGTGGGGCGGCATTGGTATTAGAAAGTGAAGCTAGCGTCCAAGCTCGTTCAGCAACTTGCTATGGCGAAATTGTTGGGGGTTTGTCTGCAAGTGAAGCGACCGGATTGTTCTCCATCGAAGGAGAGGGGCAGGCATTAGCAGAGTTAGTAACCCAAACCTTGAATACAACGCAATTACATCCTCAAGATATTGGTTGTGTGGTTGCTCATGGTAATGGAAATATCAAATCGGACGAGAGCGAGGCATTGGCTCTGAAGCATGTTTTTGCTGATCAGACTTTGCCAATTACTGCATTTAAGTGGTCTATGGGTCACACCGTATGTGCTTCGGGCTTAATTGATGCTGTGATGGCGACTTATGTTCTGGACGCACGTTGTGTGCCTGGTATCGCTAATTTGGAACAAGTGGCCTCGAACTGCGATAGTCTATCTTTAAGTGCAGATCATCAAACTTTAGAGAGTGCTCCTTATTCGCTAATAATTAATCGGGGATTTGCAAGTATGAATACCTGTTTGGTGATTAAAGCCTGTGAATAATTTAGCAACTCAAATTAATAGTTTACCGGTCAGTATTTGGGGGCGGTTAGTATATAAATGTTTGCCCTATAAACGACAAGTCATTATGGCTAATATTGGACGAGTGTTTGGAGAGCGTTTAAATGATTCACAAAAAAAACATCTGGCCATAGCCTATTATTCTCATTTGCTTAAATCATTTAAAGAAGCAATCCAGTTGCGTTTTATGAGTGAACAGAACTTACGTGATTTGGTTGAAGTGCGTGGCCATGAAAATATGCTGTCAGTGGTCGCACAGCAAAAAGGCGTATTAGTTTTAACTGGTCATTTTGGCAATTGGGAAGTAGCCCCTATCGGTGGTGTCTTAAATTTCAAGGAATTCCAAGGGCAGTTTCATTTTATTCGTCGTACTTTATCCGTTAAGTCGATAGAGCGCAGTTTATTTAAACAATATTATCAAGCTGGTTTAAATGTAATTCCAAAAAAAAATTCATTGGATAAAGTGTGTAATGCTTTAGAACAAAACCATGCAGTTATTTTTGTATTGGACCAACATGCTTCTTTGGCCAATAAAGATGGGATTGCTGTAGAGTTTTTTGGTGAGAAAGCGGGAACTTATCGAAGTTTGGCAATGCTTTCGCGCTATACCGGAGTTCCGGTTATCCCTGCTGCTGGTTATCGCTTGCCTAATGGCAAGCACGTGCTTGAATTTTTTGATCCTATTCCCTGGAAGGATTATAGCAATACAGCAGAATCGCTTTATTATAATACTTTAGCGTATAACCAAGCGTTAGAGCGCATTATCCTAGCCCATCCCGAGCAGTGGAACTGGATGCATAAACGGTGGAAGTTGAAGAAGCATCAGTTGTAATCCTCTAGCCAAGAAAAAACTAGTATTATTTATCTGGGATGCCCAATTTGACGTAAAACCTCATCCATCGTGTTTGTTTTTTCCAAATAAGTATCTACCTTGCCTTGATTAAGCTCCAGTAAATTGTATATTCCTTCATGATTTTCCGCCGTAATATCAATCACGCCTTTAGGCTTTCCTTTTTGGAATAAGGCTAATGCCAATGGTTCAGCATCTTGCTTGGGATTTTGTTGGGTTATAACTTCGTAGTGACCTGCTATTTTTTTAATTGGTTTAATTTGAAATGAATGAAGAAATACTTCATAACTAGATAGAGCAATTTCTTTATCTTCATCAAAAACATTGATATCTGCGATATCCTCAAATTCATCGTGAATAGGTTTAATTTTTATCCTATCAATATTGTCTTGCTTGGGAGAAGTAACGAAGAGCGTGGCTATATCTAACAAAAATACTATGGGTAAAGCCGCTATGGTAAGAAAAGCTCCGGCAGCAAGGCGGGCAATCATTAAAGGCAAGGCTATAATGACCAAAACAACCTGTGCTAATTCAGGGACATTTTTTCCTGCCGTCAATAGTAAGCG
>CAZTYT010000116.1:0-7161 GCA_964618245.1 uncultured Legionella sp.
TCATCATTAGTTAAAACAAGCAAAGAATCCGGTGGCAATAAATTAGTTGTTACTTGCAATACTGAACTCAATATCAGTAACAAAGTACATCGTTATGCTTTTGTCCCAGGAAAATTCGCAGCGATTGAAATTGAACAAGGGGCAAAGCCTCATACGATCATTGTTCCTTCAACTGCTATTTCTTATAGTTTGTATGGCAATTCAGTTTATATCATCGAAAAGAATAAAGATGGTAAAAAGAATAAAGATGGCACGGAAATATTAACAGTAAACCGAACCTTCGTGATTACAGGTGAGCAACGTGGCAATTACACGGTAATAAAAAAAGGGCTTAAAGCAGGTCAATTGATCGTTAGTGCTGGAGAAATCAAACTACAAAATGGTACTCCCGTAGCGATTAATAATAGCGTTCAATTGAATGAACATAGTGACCCTAAATTGCTCGGTCAATAATGTAAGTTGGGTCAAGGCCCAACCCGGAGTCACAATGACAATTTTATAAAATCACCCAATAATCCATTATGATATTTTTCTAGCTGGTTAGTTTGTTTATAATGCACCACCCATAAGCTGCCTCTTTTTTGTTAGGATGCTCCATGAAATTTACTGATCTATTCATTAAACGACCTGTCCTTGCTATGGTCATTAGCCTTTTGATTTTTCTTTTTGGTCTGAACGCTATCTACAACATGCAAATTCGCCAATACCCCCGCATGGATAATACAGTGATTACTATTCGAACTGCATATCCAGGCGCTGATGCAGACCTAATCGCCGGATTTATTACTTCGCCGTTGGAAAATGCCGTAGCAAGTGCGGAAGGTATTGATTATATGAGCTCTTCAAGTACTCAAGGTTTGAGTACTATTACGCTCAATATTAAATTAAATTTCGACCCCCAAATCGCCTTTACTGATGTAATGAGTAAAGTGCAACAAACCATTAACCAACTTCCTAAAGAAGCGCAACAACCTGTTATTTTAAAAACATCAGACTCTTCTACACCGTTGATGTATATTAGTTTAGACAGTACTGAAATGACCCCTCAGCAAATAACTGACTATGCAACCCGAGTAGTTCAACCCCAATTACAAACTGTAGAAGGAGTTGCCAAGGCTGAAATTCTGGGTGGGTCAACTTATTCCATGCGCGTTTTTCTTGACCCAATAAAAATGGCAGCATTAAACATTTCCCCTTCAGAAGTTTCTTCAGTTTTAGCAAAAAATAATTTTCTAACTGCTGCAGGAAATACGAAAGGGGAATACGTAGCTATTAATATTACGGCTAAAACAGATTTGAATGATGTAGCACAATTTAAAAAAACTTATTGTTAAAAATAACAATGGCTCCATTGTTCGACTCAAAGATATTGCCAAAATTGAACTAGGTTCACAAAATTATGATACATCCGTAACTTTTAATGGAAAAAAAGCCGTATTTATTTCTATTACGCCAACACCAACAGCTAACCCTCTAACCGTTATTAGTGATGTCAGGAAAATATTTCCTGCGATTACCAAAGAATTTCCTCCTTCTTTAACAGGCACAATTGTTTATGATGCAACTGATTTTATTCGTGCATCATTGGATGAAGTGGTTCATACCATTATTGAAGCGGGCGTGATCGTCATTCTTGTTATTTTTTTATTTTTAGGCTCAGTACGTTCAGTTTTAATTCCAGTCGTTACTATTCCCTTATCCCTGGTAGGTGTTTGCACTTTGATGCTTATGCTCGGTTATAGTATTAATCTGCTTACTCTCCTGGCCTTCGTATTAGCAATTGGCCTAGTTGTTGATGATGCTATTGTTGTAGTGGAAAACGTGCATCGCCACATTGAAGAAGGGCAGACCCCTTTCAATGCAGCACTAATTGGTGCCCGTGAAATAGCCACCCCGGTTATCGCAATGACCATTACATTGGCCGCAGTTTATACTCCTATTGGTTTTATGGGCGGCTTAACTGGTGCGTTATTTAAAGAATTCGCTTTTACTTTAGCTTGCGCTGTCATTATTTCAGGGATTATTGCTTTAACCTTGTCACCCATGATGTGTTCACGAGTTTTATCAGCAGAAAACAGTAATGGTAAGTTTGTGCATTTACTCGATAACTTTTTCAATAACCTCAAGGATAAATATCAAAGGGCCTTGCACAGTTTATTAGATACGCGCTCATTGATGCTTTTATTAGCTACTATTGTCATTCTAATGTTACCTTATCTTTATAATCATACTGCTGCTGAAACAGCCCCGGAGGAAGATCAAGGCTTCTTTTTTGTAGTTGCTACCCCACCTCAGTTTGCTACCCTCAATTACATTGAAGCATTTACTAAACCTTTCGATGAAATCTACAAGAGCTTTCCTGAAACTGCCAATTACTTTACTGTAAATAATATCGGCCAACCAGTTTCTGGAATGGTGCTAAAGCCATGGAATGAACGTAAAAAAAGTCAATTTGCATTAAAACAGCCCTTACAAGATAAATTATCCAAAATAGCTGGGTTAAATATTTTCGCAGTGATTCCGCCCCCTCTACCTGGAGGTGGTGGTGGCACCCCAGTACAATTTGTCATTAAAACAACAAATGATTTTCAAAGCTTGTTTGATGTCTCAACAAAACTCGCTGAGAAAGCAAAAAAAAGCGGTTTCTTTATCTATGTTGATAATTCCTTAAAATTTAACCAACCACAAATTGAGTTAACAATTAATCGTGCCAAAGCCTCTGAAATGGGCTTGGACATGCAAGCCATTGGTAGTAGTTTAACCAGTGCGTTATCAGGAAGTTACGTCAACTATTTTAATTTACAAGGTCGCAGCTACCAGGTTATTCCTCAACTCAGCCGTAATTTCCGCTTAACACCAGAACAATTAGGAAAGATTTATGTGAAAAGTACAAATGGAACTATGGTCCCTCTCTCAACTGTGGTCACCGCTGTAGAAAAAATATCACCTAATGCAGTAACTCATTTCCAACAATTAAATTCAGCAACTATCCAGGCAGTGATGATGCCTGGAAAAACCTTGGGAGAAGGCCTGCAATTTTTACAAGAAGCAGCAAATGAGAATCTTCCTAAAGGATTTTCTTATGATTACGGTGGTGAATCCAGACAGTTTATGAAAGAAGGAAATGCTTTAATTTTTGCATTCCTCTTTGCAGTAATTATTATCTTTTTAGTTTTGGCTGCCCAGTATGAGAGTTTTCGTGATCCACTAATCGTTCTCATCAGTGTACCAATGTCTATATGTGGGGCGCTGATCCCACTGAATCTTGGCCTTGCCAGCATCAATATTTATACCCAAGTGGGTTTGATTACCTTAATTGGTTTAATTTCCAAACATGGTATCTTGATTGTTGATTTTGCCAATCAACTACAACGTGAAAAAAATCTTGATAAAAGAACTGCGGTGGAAGAAGCTGCCGGAATTAGATTAAGACCAATCCTTATGACTACAGCAGCTATGGTATTTGGTGTATTACCTTTATTAATTGCCAGTGGCGCAGGCGCAGTCAGTCGCTACGACATTGGACTTGTCATTGCGGCAGGCCTACTCATAGGTACTTGCTTTACCTTATTTGTTGTGCCAGCAATGTATACTTATATTGCCAAGGATCATCGTACTCATAAGGAAAAGTAAAAATAAACTAGTCTGGGGGCATTGAAGAAATAAAGAGGTTGTTAACCCCCATGCTATACGATGGAAAAGGGAGCATGAAGCTCCTTATCCAAACTCCTAATTGCATCTTATGAAAGTACCTATAGCCCTCTAATATGTGATACCATTCGAACTTTTATCAGTACAGGTTAAAGTCATGGATAAAATTTATTCCCCAGAAGCGATTGAAAGCGCATGTTATGAAACATGGGAAAATCATAATTATTTCCAACCTCAAGGTGAAGGTGAAAAATTCTGTATTATGCTTCCCCCCCCCCAAATGTTACCGGCAGTTTGCATATGGGACATGGATTTCAATTGAGCATTATGGATGCCCTCACTCGTTACCATCGAATGTTAGGGGATAAAACCTTATGGCAACCTGGAACTGATCATGCAGGCATTTCCACTCAACTCGTGGTCGAGCGTCGCCTTGAAGCGTCAGGAATTAGCCGAAAAGATTTATCACGTGAAGAGTTTCTTCAAAGGGTTTGGGAATGGAAAAATGAATCAGGCAATACCATTACTAAACAAATGCGGCGCTTGGGTGCATCAGTAGATTGGAGTCGGGAACGCTTTACCATGGATGAAGGACTCTCTGCAGCTGTACAAAAAGTATTTGTGCAACTGTATGATGAAGGCTTAATTTATCGTGGCACACGTCTGGTTAACTGGGATCCCAAATTAGGAACAGCTGTATCTGATTTGGAAGTGCTTTCTGAAGAAGAAGATGGTTTTCTCTGGCATATACGTTACCCAGTCGTAGGTTCTGATGAATTGATTATTGTTGCAACTACTCGTCCTGAAACTTTATTAGGTGATGCAGCCGTGGCAGTACATCCTGAGGATGAACGCTTCAAACATTTAATTGGAAAGGAAGTACATTTACCGCTTTGTGATCGTACTATCCCAATTATTGCTGATGAATATGTCGATAAAGAATTTGGTAGTGGTTGTGTAAAAATTACCCCGGCACATGACTTTAATGACCATGAAGTAGGAAAACGTCATCAATTACCACTCATCAATATTTTTACGAAAAAAGCCTCTATTAATAAAAATGCACCGTTGAAATATCAAGGAATGGATCGTTTCGTTGCCAGGGAACAAATCATTAAAGACTTGACTGCTGAAGGTTTGTTGATAAAAACTGAACCCCACAAGTTAAAAGTACCTCGTGGTGAAAAATCCAATGTCATTATTGAACCGCTTTTAACTGATCAATGGTATGTCAAAATTCAACCTTTAGCAGAACCTGCAATTGAAGCAGTAAAGAGTGGTGAAATTCGTTTTATACCTGACAATTGGACTAAAACTTATTTCCAATGGATGGAAAATATTGAAGACTGGTGTATTAGCCGCCAACTATGGTGGGGGCATCGTATTCCGGCCTGGTACGACAGCAATGGCAATGTTTATGTTGGTTATAGCGAAAATGATGTGCGCTTCAAATACAATATTAAAGAAAGCACCTTATTAAAACAGGATGAAGATGTTCTGGATACCTGGTTTTCATCAGCTTTATGGCCTTTCTCAACCTTAGGCTGGCCTGAAAGAACTCCTGAGCTAGAACAATTTTACCCAACCTCTGTCTTAGTCACTGGTTTTGACATTATTTTCTTTTGGGTAGCTCGCATGATTATGATGGGCCTAAAATTCACTGGAAAAATTCCTTTCAAAGAAATTTTTATTACCGGTTTAATCCGTGACAGTGAAGGACATAAGATGTCCAAATCAAAAGGAAATGTGCTTGATCCATTAGATATTGTTGATGGTATTGATTTGGAGTCACTAATTGAAAAGCGAACTTCTAATCTCATGTTGCAATCTGTACGAGATAAAATCATAAAAGCAACTCGTAAAGAGTTTCCCGAAGGAATTAAAGCTTATGGTACAGATGCTTTGCGTTTTACTTATTGCTCATTAGCATCCAATGGACGTAATGTGCGTTTCGATCTTGGTCGTGTTGAAGGTTACCGTAACTTCTGTAATAAGCTATGGAATGCCGCTCGATATGTCATGCTTAATACTGATGAAGAACAAATTGATTTTGGTGACGGCGCATTTCAATACAGCCCAGCTGATCAATGGATTCTATCGCGTTTACAGCATACTATTAGTAAAGTACACCATTACTTTGAAACATATCGGTTTGATCTATTGGCTAATACTATTTATGAATTTGTATGGCACGAATATTGTGACTGGTATTTAGAATTATCTAAACCTGTGCTACAAGATGAACAAGCATTAAGTGCAATGAAAAGAGGCACGCGCCGCACCTTAATTCATGTACTGGATCAAATTTTAAAAATGTTACACCCACTCATGCCGTTTATTACTGAAGAGATTTGGCAACGAATCACTCGCCTGACCAGCGAAAATGGTGCAAGCATTATGTTAAGTACTTTTCCGCAGGTGGATCAGGAATTTATCAACGACTCAATTGAAGAGGAGCTCGAATGGATTAAATCAACTATCCAGGCCATTCGTACGATTCGCAGTGAAATGTCGATTTCGCCAGGAAAATTAATCCCATTGTATATCCGTAATATTACGCCTGAACTAAAAGAGCGGGTGGAAAAATACCAACATACTTTAAAAAACTTGAGTAAATTAACGCAAATTAATTATCTCGACCAGGATGAAAAGCCACCTGTATCAGCCACTGCAGTATTAGGGGAGGTGGAATTGCTTATTCCAATGGCTGATTTAATCGACAAAACTGCGGAGCTGACTCGTTTAACTAAGGAATTAGCTAAGCTGGAGAAAGATATAAGCCTTGCTGAAGGTAAATTAAATAATCCTAAATTTACTGATAAAGCTCCTGCAGACATTATTGCGAAGGAACAAGAAAAGCTAACCCAAGCACAACAAGCTAAAGAAAAATTGTTACAGCATAAAACTCAGATCGAAGCTTTGTAATTAGCTAGTAGAGTAGAGTGATTGAGACATTTGACAAATAAAGTCTACGTCCAATCTCTCTACTTATACTAAATTTTTGATAAAAATACTTCAACTCTCCACATAAATTGACACACGCCATTGATAGAGTACAATTAATCCACTTTACGCAAATTACCTACAAGATTGCATGAAATTAAATCAAAATTCTCTCCGTTATCATAAATGCAATTTAAAGGAGCTCACCATATGACCCTGAAAAAAACATATGCCGAAAACGCTAATTTAACTTTATTTCCTGCAACTGAATTTGAATCAACTGATAACAAAAATGACTTAACGATTGCTATTCGTAATGGTTTGCGCTTGTTATTCACTGGATGGAATAAGCGCTGGAAAGAAATCATGAATACACGCTTATTAAAAGCCGCTTTATGGAAAAGAGATCCCGAAGCATTGGCAATAACACGAGAGCAACTACACGAAGCCTTTCTTCATATTCATAGTCAATTACAGGAAGGTAATTTTCAAGACAAAAAATTAAAACACATTCACTTATATTTGGCTAATCTTATTTCACTTCTGCCATTGTTAGATCCTACACCA
>CAZTYT010000117.1:0-7042 GCA_964618245.1 uncultured Legionella sp.
TGATAAATATGAAAAAGAGAATAATTAAAGAACCGAAAAACATCATGTTCCATGGAAGTGAATGTCTAAAAACTGCTTCAGTAATTGCAGCCATTAAAGCAGCGGTAGGTGCAGGTAAAGATTGGCTAATGTCCATTCCTGGATGTGGCATAATTCCGGCAATTCCATAAACATTAAAGAGTAACTGCATCACTGGTGGAATTATCAAAGAAGAAATAATTACCCCAAGCAAAAGCATTAATTGCTGTTTCCAAGGCGTTGCACCAACTAACTGCCCCACTTTTAAATCTTGAGTGTTATCATTAGCAATTGCAGCAATACCTGTAACCACTGAACCAATCATAATGGTAATAGCTTCAGCCGCATGAATCTGCCGCGCATTCAAAGGTAAAGGTAAAAAGTGATTGATTGTTACTAATAATAACCATGCGGCAAAAAGCATTCCGGAAATAACTACTGAACTTCCTGGACTAGCAGTTACACCTACCATACCCGAAAAATAAGCAGTAATTACTGAAAAAAGAAAGCCTATTAATAACACATACATCACTGCTAAAAATATTAATGTAGGCGAATAATCGTTATCTAATCCTACCTGCTCTAAAGGTAATACAAGTTGGAAAAACAAAAACAACATGGCTGCCATTGCTCCAACTCCCATTAAAATGTAAGGAATGGGGATATCTTTATCCGTACGGGGGATTTGGCTACCTATTTTATTGTTAAAAGCAAAAGCACGAAAGGATGTTTGTATACTCTTACATAAAGGACGAAATAACTTTAAGAAAGTCCACATGCCTGCAAATAACATGGCTCCTATTCCTAAATAGCGTAGTTCACTGTTCCAAAGGAATGAGGATGCTTGTTCAGGAGAATAATGATTTAAAAAATCAGGATAATATTGACTTACAACAGGCAAAGCAATTAACCAGGAAATAATCGCTCCAATAAAAATACTAATGGCCATATCATGACCAACAAGATAACCTGCACCAATCATGGTTGCTGAAAACCCTGCCCCCAAGCCAAATAGCGAGCGGTGAATAGTGAACCAATAACCCCAACTGTTTGCAATCAATTTAAAACCGGTTTGCAATAATTCCAAACCACCTCCAATTGTTCCGCCAAGGAGAATATCCTTAATGCCTGTTTTTTCAACAGAAGATTTTAATACCTCAGCAATTGCACGCCCTTCAGGAAATTTCAGATTTTTATCATTTACCAAGATACGCCGCAAAGGAATGGAAAATAATACCCCTAAAATACCGCCACCTGCCGCAATAAAAAAATTAGTTAAATAATCAAAGTGATCCCAGTAACCAATGATGATTAATGCAGGAATGGTATAAACAATGCCACCCGCTACTGCTTCTCCGGCAGAAGCCGCTGTTTGCACAGCATTATTTTCAAGAATTGTAGAGGTTTTAAAAAAACGCAAAATCCCCATCGATATAATTGCAGCAGGAATAGATGCAGAAGTTAAAATACCTAATTTCAAAGCCAAATAGGCATTCGACATTGCTAATAAAAGCGTTAATATGACAGCGAGAATAATTGCGCGCACTGTTAATTCAGCTACCTTTTCATCAGCAGCTATAAATGGGGTTTCGCTCATTAAGACTTCCAAACAGTTTTCAAAAGTTCAGGTTTAACCAAAGTAGCAATTGCCGACAAAGGAATGACTACGGTTTGTGGACCATAAACATAGGCAGCTACTTGATAGCTATCAAAAATAATCTCCAACCCTTTAGGAGTAAATGCCCATACATGATAATTTTCAGCCACAGGCTTGGTTCCTTCCTGAATCCACTTGTCATCGGAAATATTTTTAGTTTTGATTTCTTTGTTGCATACACTCGCAATTGATTCCAAATAATTAGCTCCAGGCTTAAATAATTCAGCTAGCTCCACTTGCTTACCCTCAATAAAATTGAGTACAGAAACTGTATTTAAAGGATGCGCCGCTCCACGATGATAAATTGAAATATTCATGCGAACACTAAGTGCGTTATTTTGTTCATAGGGGATGGAATAAGTAATTGTTAATCCTGACTTACCAGAGACATCTATAGCGATGTTTTCATCTTCTGTTAATTCATTAAAAAAGCTCTTTTGCGTGTATTCAACAAAGTCCTTAATTACAGTATTAATGTTAGAATTATTAAATCCTTGAGGATATTTAATATCCAAAACATATGTTGCAGTTTCTTTTTTTACAGTAGCAGTAGTAATTGCCTGCACAGCAACAGCATAGAAAATAAAGCACAAAGAAAAAAATAATTTTAATTTTTTTTGCATAAATTAATCCTTAATTAATTCATTTCCACTACCCCATTCTCCTGCAATGAGCACACGTGGGGTCAAAGGATATGCGAAATAATAACATAGTGAGGCACTCTCACCTACTGGCCACAAAATTAAATCCGCAGAAAACCCAGGAGCAATAATCCCCACGTCAGTTAAACCAAGTGCCTTGGCCGCTTGACTGGTTACTCCTGCCAATACTTCTGGTATCGATAGTGAAAAAAACTGACATGCCATACTCATCATTAACCGCAAAGAGGTTGTAGGCGAAGAGCCTGGGTTACAATCCGTAGCGATGGCTATTCCAACTCCTGCTTTACGTAATAAATCCACTGGCGGTTTATGTTGTTCACGCAAAAAGTAAAAAGCCCCCGGCAGTAAAACAGCTACCGTACCCGAGTGCGCCAAAGCATAGGCTCCCTGCTCATCTAAAAACTCCAAATGATCACAAGATAAAGCGTTAAATTTTGCTGCCAATTGGCTAGCACCCACATTAGATAGCTGTTCGGCATGACATTTAACAGGTAAATTCAATGCACAAGCAGCTAAAAAAATCTGCTCTGTTTGGGCTAAAGAAAAAGCAATGGTTTCACAAAATACGTCCACAGCATCAATCAAGTTTTGAGCATGTAAGGCGGGTAAGATTTCCTCACAAAGCAAATCAACGTAGGCCTGGCTATTGCCTCTAAGCTCTGGACTTACGGTATGCGCACCAAGAAAGGTTTTCCTAACACGAATCCCGGCAATTTCTCCTAACTGTTTGGCTACCTGCAACATTTTTAATTCAGTAGGTAAATCCAGACCATAACCTGATTTAATTTCTACTGTAGTTACCCCCTCATTTTTTAGAGCAAGGATTCTGGGTAAAGATTGTTCTATTAGCTCTTCCATGGAAGCTTTTCGTGTTTGACTTACGGTAGAAAGAATACCACCTCCTGCTTTGGCAATATCTGCATAACTTGCGCCGGCTAGCTTTAATTGAAACTCGGCAGCCCGATTACCCGCATAAACCAGATGAGTATGGCAATCGATTAATCCCGGGGTAACTAATTGGCCATGGCAGTTTATTTGCTCTTTTGGGGTTTTATATTCACCTGGTAAATCAATTTGATTTCCACACCAGGCTATACGTCCATCTTTAACAGCAATAGCTTGCTGGGATAACTCCGTGCCAAAACCATCAATGGTAGTTGCATTTAACAATAGTTTATCGCATGAAAACATCAAAAATCCCAATGCAAAACTTGATGTGGTGGCTTTAACCAAGCCTTATGATGACCTGTATCATAAATATCCCATTCTTTTGAGACATAAGTAAGCTCATCAGTCTCTAACAAGAGCCAGGCCAAAAACTCAGCTACAGTCTCAGAAGTAATCAAACGGCCATTATCTTTCAGCCTTTGATAAAAATTACTTTTACCAAGGTCAGGATTTAGATTACTGCGTGCCAGCTCCTGCATATGTGTATCAATAATCCCTGGCATAACACTGGCAAAAGAGACCAAACTGGATTCCAGTTGCCAACATTTGGATAACATGGCTAAAGCCGCTTTGGTCACACAATAAGCCCCCCAACCCTGCATCGCAAAATAAGCGGCTCCTGAACCAATATTTAACACCCTTCCCCCTTTTAATTTCTCATATAACATCTGCGGTAAATAAAGAGCTGGGGTTAAATTAGTATTTAGGGCATTTTGCCATGCGTCAGGAGTAATATCTTTTAACAAAGCCAAGGGAGTTAAAGTACCTGCGTTATTAATTAATGCGCTTACATGCGCAACTGAGTCTGCTCTTTTTTTTATTGCGTCCAAACCATTGCGAGTAGTAATATCTGCGTTGAGATATTGAATAGAAGAAGATAAAGCCGCTGTTTCCTTGAGTAATTGCTCACGCCGCCCGATAATTAAAACGTCCTTACCTCGTTGAGCCAATGCCAAAGCAAGTGCTTTCCCTATTCCACTTCCACCGCCTGTAATAATGTACACAATGTTCCCAGCATTAATTAAGCATGAGTTAGATAATACCAGACATTGATTCAACTTGGCATAATTTTAAGTAGGCTATTTTAATGACTGCTCTTGCTGCACGGCGGTTAAAATGCATATTGGGCGCCTTGGCCCGACATAAGTTAATTTTTATAGTAAAAAAACCTAAGAAAAAAGCTATTTTTTCCACTCATCTGTTAGAAAGAAAGCTTTTACGCTAATGTTGTGATAAATAAGATTAAAGATAAAATTGGTTTATTTTATGTTAAAAAACTTGTAATTATGAACAATTAAAGATAGGCCTATTTGATGAAGGACAAGGAGAATTGAATGTTTGATAACCTTTCCACCTACCAGCGTGCCAACCCATCGCTCTGGCAAGGTAGAAAAGACACTATGAATGCAGAGCGTTTTTTTCAAAAAATTGCTTTTCCAGGTGAACAAACTGAGCTCATTACTAAAAATAAAAAAACCATTTTTGTAGGTTTTTCCAGTGACACTGGTATTCAGCGTAACATGGGCAGGACAGGGGCTAAATTCGGCCCTGATGCGATTAAAACCCAATTAGCGAAACTCCCCTGCTCGACCAATACCGTATATTGGGATTTAGGAAATATCCTTTGCGAAAATGATGAGCTAGAAGTAGCGCAAAACCATTTTGCGCAGGTGATTAATTTTTGTCATCAACAAGGGCATCGTACGATCGCATTTGGCGGCGGCCATGAAATTGCTTGGGGACATTTTCAAGGTTTGGCCCCCCGCTACAATAAACTTGGCATCATTAATTTTGATGCCCATTTTGATTTACGGCCATATCAGAAAAATGAGCCAGGAACTTCTGGTACCCCTTTTTCACAAATTGCTGCCTGGTGTGGCGAAAATAGACGACGATTTGAATATTGTTGCCTGGGTATTCAAAATAGAGGAAATACAGCTTCATTATTTAAGCGTGCGAAAGAGTTAAATGTCAGCTATTTAACCGCAGAAGAACTTTATGAAAAAAGTCTGGCCTGGCATTTGGCCTTTCTCGATGATTTCATGCTGAATTTGGATCATATTTATTTAACTATTTGCCTGGATGTGCTAGCCGAATGCTTCGCCCCTGGAGTCAGTGCTCCCCAACCGTTGGGTTTAACGCCTTGGCAAATTTTACCGCTCTTGAAATACATCATACAAAGTGGCAAAGTAGTAAGTTTAGATATAGCTGAACTCTCGCCGCCTCTGGATCAGGATCAAAAAACGGCAAGACTGGCAGCTCTTATTATTGCTGAGCTGTTGCATATTATTTAAGGAGTTTAATTCATGAAGAAGAAGTTACTATGGAGCGCCATTTTCACCCTGATTGGCACTCAAATTTATGCAGAGCCACAATCCACCTCCACACCGCAAGCACCCACTCCAGCAATGAATGCTCCTGCTGTACCCACAAATGAAACTGCGCCGTCACAAACTACAACACCAACCCCTACGCCCGCACCTGTACCCACACAACCAGCGACACCAGCTGTAGCGCCAGTACATACAACTACTCCAAATGGTATACCAGCAGTAGCACCAGCCCCTGCTGTACAAGCACCTGTGATTAACTGTGAATACAAGATACCTGCCCAAACAAAAAACATTGACCAGAAGTTAGTGATAAGCTGGGCACAAAATGCCCTGGTTCAAGCTTTCACCTTTGATCCACTCTCGTTAGATGCTCAGATGCAAAAATTACAACCCTGTTTTACCGAGCAAGGCTGGACAGGTTTTAGTGCCGCTTTGCAAAAATCAGGGAACATTGAAGCAATTAAATCACAAAAATTAACTGTCACAAGCCAAATTAATGGCCCAGTATTAGTCACTGAAGCAAAAGATAATCAATGGAAATTAACTGTGCCTTTGACAGTGACTTATCAAAATGAAAAAGAGAAAGTAGGCCAGTTACTTAGTGTTGATTTAACAATAGGCAGAAAAATAAATGGGGATCTTGGTATTACTCAAATGATCGCAGCGCCTCGTGGCACAGTGACAACTCAAAAGCCTGTACCAGCGCCCGCTAATCCTAGTCAAACCACTCTTGATACTCATCCTGCTGAGGGAGAATCGCAGTAGTAGCCAGTAAACGCTTCCCACATATATATCCTCCGAGGACAGACGGGGGATTAGGGGGAGAATAAAAAAGAGAGAGGAGCTCTTTGTTTTCCCCGAGCCTGACCTCTCAGAAATGATTAAAATTTGAAACTTTTAATTAAATTAATCACCAATTCGGGATATGGAAGAACGGGAGGAATTCTTGTTTTTTCCTGCCCGAATCTTAGACCAAATCCCGAACTTAATGAAAAACCTTATTGAGGTTTAGTAATAGTTTCGATTCGCTTCTGGTTTGCCTGAACAGCAAACCCAAATAATTGAGTCTTCTTCTGTTCATCAGTGATCTTTAATTGTTCAAGTTTTTCCTGCGCCTCTTTATAAGCTTTTATATTATTATGGAAAGTACTTGGAATATCAGTGACACTTTTTCTATCATATTCGGGGTGATCTCGAAACCATTTTCTAAGGTTTTTATTCTGTGGAGTCATTAAATCTTGGGCGGTTTTACCAGCTACTACTTCAATATAAGCTAATTTTTCTGTAGGTTTTGCACCTAACTCTTGCAAACTATCAAATAAATTTGCATCATCAAATTGTACTGCATAAGCAATGGTCAGATCGCGCAGCAAAGAAAGTAGCTCTTTGTATTGATTTATTTTATTTTGAGAAAGCTCAATTAC
>CAZTYT010000118.1:0-6986 GCA_964618245.1 uncultured Legionella sp.
GTTGAAAGGATAAAGGTAAGGTTTTATAAAATGAATTAAACTCTTCTCTACTTATTGCAGGTTTTATTGATAGCAATTGATTAAGGTAAGTCTTAATTAATGCTTTAGTTTCTGTTACGCATCTTTGATACAAATCAGGATAATTGAACAAAAAATCGAATAAATGTTGCGGAAAAACATCATTCTCACCATTATGTCCTCTTAAAAAAGCCAAATAATCATCACTTATGGCTTCTGCTGCTTTTTTTAGTTCCATTTCAATATAAGCAATTTCATTTTGAACAACTTGCTCATGAAATACCCCATCATGGGTTTGCAAAAAATGATTATGTAATGAGGCTAACTCATAACCGGTGATACTAGTAATCAATTGTTTCAATGAAAACGCCAGACAACTTCCTTCATCCTGCATGTAGCCCTTTTGATTAAAGACTTCTCTACTAACCACTTTACCTTCATAACGAAAAGCATCATACACAAAGGGGGTATTAACTGGCTTCCCATTTAACAAATCAAGAAGAGCACGTAACCTTTTCCATTCCGCTGCTTCCATGCTATGTATCGGCGATGAGAAATTTACATCGCCATGAAGACTACAGGGGGGACGGTAACAACCAATTTCCCGCTCCGCTTTAATTAACTCAAGCAAAGTCTGTTCCATATGCAATTGATACAAGTCGGGTTGCTGTAATGGATCCACTGGAAAACGCTCTATAATACCATTCGAAGTAAAACGGATAGGCTCCAGTTGGGTCACATAAGTTCCCATACAAGTTTTAGCAATATTATCAGGCTCATAACAATTTGCCCCCAGGTTCATTTCAACTTTGTAATAATTGAAATAATCTGGTTTTTCATCAAAATTTGTTTTACGTCCATCTCTTAACATTCCCACTTTAATAATACGAGCTACATTAAAATGATGGAACATACCTCCTGTTCGCAGAATAATTTCATTGGTTTCAGAATGCATGAGGGAATCAGGTAAAAAGCGATTTGTGCTTATTTTATCTCCAATCACCAAATTACCATGTAAAAGAAAACGAGCATTTTGCTCTATTAGTTTTTTTATCGTTTTGCCATTATTTAACTCGGAAATAAGAGGTGAGGACTTATCTGACTTATCAAAGTGCCCCACTACTTTTCTAAGATTTTCAATAAACTGTACTTCTCGTAGCAGAGTAGGTTGAGAAGGATTTCTGGAAATCAATAAGTTCATTGCATATAACAATGAGACATATTGTTCTTTTAATAAAAAAGGTTTATGAGTCTCAGCAAATAGTTGTAAAGACAGTGAGTAAGCGCTAATTGCTTCTAATACGTTACATTTTACTTTTTCATCATTGGTATTATCCAAAGCTAAATAATGAATATGATTTAACGAGTCGACTGTTTTATTTTTTTTGTCAAAATTTTTCTCAATTAACTTAAGGGTCATCAAGCGGGAGTGCGAATCAGCCAATGATTCATCACGTACAGTTTCACGAAAATATTGCTGATATAAAGCATCGAGCAAAGCAGATGGAATATAAATACTCTCTGCTCCAATTAATGGATTAGAAGTAAGAAAAGGAGAAAATGCGGCAAACTGCAATAAGAACTCTTTTTGCCTCTCAGCCTTAATTACCAGATAAAATGGCGCTGGAGTTTCAGCATCATAGCCACTATTTACTTCAGTATTACATTGAAATAACTGTTGAGAGGCATAAGGGGATAACACATAGCCTGGAGAGCCATCTTGTAAAATCAAGGGTCCTAAAAGTTTGGCTATCTGAGATAGTTTTTGCGGATCATTAAATATCGGATTATCATGAAGGGGAAAAAAAGTTTTTTTGACAATTTTCCCCTCGCCCATGTTGATAATACCAAAACGGATGTTGCACCACTCTTTAAAACTCAGCATTGATTATCCACGGATTTG
Source organism: uncultured Legionella sp. (assembly GCA_964618245.1). Taxonomy (GTDB): domain Bacteria; phylum Pseudomonadota; class Gammaproteobacteria; order Legionellales; family Legionellaceae; genus Legionella. The sequence continues at coordinate 1,922 of CAZTYT010000118.1, forward strand.
TAAGCACTCATGCAAGAGCGCCACTGCGTGGACAGTATTTTAACATGCATTCATTTTATTGTGCAAAAATAAATCGTTTGTGCGAAAATAAGATTATCCGGAAGTAATCATGCCGCGTAAATGTTCGTTTTTTGCCAAATCCAGTTGCGCTCTTTGAGCCAAACCGCGATTTGCATAAGGACCAACTACCACACGAAACCAGCTGCCTTTACTTGCATGATTGATGGGAACGACAGAGACATTAAACCCTTTAAGAATCAAAGCTCCCTTCATGTGCTCAGCGTCTTGACGCGCCTTAAAAGAAGCTACTTGTACTGAATAGGCTTCTCCTTTCGTTCCTGGTAAGGAAACTGGTTTAGCCCCTGTTGCTGCTTGTTGCTGATTAGTTATAGTTAATTTAAGTGGCTGGGGATTGGTAACAGCCTGGGCGGTATTTACCGCTGCCTGTACCGAAGCAGCATTATTAGTTACTGTAGTATTGGCAGCCACTTGATTATTTGATGTTTTTTCATGGGAATTAGGGACTTTTTCATTGGCTAATAAGGTATAAAACTCAAATTTAGGCTTAGTGAGGGCGGTTTCTTTGGTTTTTGCTTGAGGTTTTAGCGTCGTCTTATTCGTTTCTTGATGCGCCAAGACCTGATTATTAATCCATTGAGTTAAAGTATGAATATCGCAAACGGTAGCAGCCAAGTACCCTAACAAAAAAACAAGTACAGTGACTAAAAATTGACGGGAAGCACTTGTACGCTTCCGTGAAGACCGTTTATTGCTATATTCTCTTCCCATTACATACTCTCAGGTGCAGAAACGCCCAATAAATCCAAACCATTATTCAATATTTGACGCACAGCTTCCAACAAGCATAAGCGTGCGCACCGCAATTCTTCTTGCTCACAGAGCAGTTGAACCGCATTATAATAACTATGTAGCCCATTAGCCAGTTCTCTTAAGTAATAGGCTATTTGATGCGGCTCACAAGCTGCTGCTGCTAGCTCAACCACTTCAGAATAACGCCCTAGCTGCGTAATTAAAGCAGTTTCATGCGGCTGCTCCAATAAATCAATATGGGTTAACCCTAATGCTTTATCCCAAGATAAACCACGCTCATTCAATTGCCTTAACACTGAACTAATTCTCGCATGAGCATACTGAATGTAATAAACCGGATTATCGCTTGACTCTGATTTTGCCAAATCCAAATCAAAATCCATATGCTGCTCAGATTTACGGGCAACATAAAAGAAACGCGCAGCATCATTACCAACCTCTTCACGTAGTTCTCTAAGGGTAACAAAGGAACCACTGCGAGTAGACATTTGGACGCGCTCACCACCGCGATAAAGAATTGCAAATTGAACTAATAAAACGGTCAGAGCCTTTTCATCATGCCCTAGCGCCTGAACAGCCGAACGTAAGCGAGTAATATACCCATGATGATCGGCACCAAAAATATTAATAACCCGATCATAACCACGGTCATATTTATTCCAATGATAAGCCACATCCGATGCAAAATAGGTTTTTTGCCCATTAGCGCGTATGAGCACCCGATCTTTCTCATCACCAAAATCGGTCGCTTTAAACCAGAGTGCACCCTCTTTTTCGAAAGTATGTCCAGCATCTTTTAGCGCCTGAATCCCTTTTTCAATGGATCCATCTTCAAATAAAGACTGCTCAGAGAACCAATTATCATAAATTACCCCAAATTCACTTAAATCGTCTTTGATATCATCCAGTACTGTATTTAAAGCATGTTGATGAAAAAGTTCAAAATTAGGTAAGCCCAGAAGTGTGCAAGCCTGTTCTATCACGGCATCAATATATAATTCTTTATCTCCACCCTGAGGCTCATCTGCTGGCAAGCCTTTGGTAACAACTCCCCAGGAATGCACGAATTTTTCACCATACTCATCCCATAGCTTTTGTGCAATATCAAAAACATAGTCACCTTTATAGGCATTCGCAGGAAAAACAACCGGTTCAGAAGCTAATTCCAGGTAGCGTAGCCAAACACTGGCCGCTAAAATATTCATTTGTCTGCCGGCATCATTCACATAGTATTCTGCTGTAACCTCATAACCAGCAGCTTTTAATACATTTACCAAGGTAGCGCCAAAGGCAGCACTACGGCCATGCCCTACATGCAATGGCCCGGTAGGATTAGCTGAAACGTATTCAACCAGCACTTTTTGGTTCTGGCCAACTGTGCTACGACCAAAAGCCTTTTCTTTTTTCAATATCTCGGCAATGACTTGGGAAAGTGCATTATTACGTATGAAAAAATTGATAAAACCAGCACCAGCAATTTCAACTTTCTCCACGCAGGGATCAGCAGGCAAAGACTGGACTAGAAGTTCAGCAATTTGACGCGGCGCCTGGCGACAGGGCTTAGCCAGAATCAAGGCTAAATTACTAGCGAAATCACCGTGAGCAGATTCTTTTGCACGATCCACCTTAATCTCAATATCCAGGCTATCTGGAACTACTCCTGATTGTTGTAAAGAGGTTAACGCCTGCCTTAAAAGATGCTCTACAGTATGTTTCATACGACTTGTTTTCCATTAAAAAAATGGGGTCTATTATGCTCTTTTTCGTGCCAAATGAAAAGACGTGAAGATTTAAGTAAAAAATGAGTTGCCAAATTACAACCTGGAATGGATGCCGCGGGGATATGGCAGTCACTTTAGCCATGAGGCTATGTTCTAAACGTTAAATTCGAGTTAAACTGACATATCAAATTTTTTGACTAACAAACATGGTATTAGCCAACACTTGTGATTCTTTAACTGGTGTGGGGCCTACTCTCGCGGAAAAACTTGCGAAATGTGGCATTCATACGATACAAGACTTACTTTTTCATCTCCCCTACCGCTATCAAGACCGAACCCGCATCACCCCCATTCAAGATTTACGACCTAACGATTGGGCAGTCATTGCCGGGCAGGTATGTAAAACTCAAATTAAACCAGGTAAAAAAGCGCGCCTCACCTGTTTTGTTGAAGATAAAACTGGAATTATTCAACTGCAATTTTTTCATTTTAACAAGCAGCAAATTCATAATCTCAACCATTCTGCCATGATCCATGTCTTTGGTGAAGTTCGTGAATTCAATGGCCAATTCATTATGACTCATCCAGAATATCAACTGCTAGAACCTAATGAAGAATGCAAAGTAGCAGAAACATTAACGCCAATTTACCCCAGTACCCAAGGTTTGAGTCAAACACGACTACGTCAAATTATTTTAACTGCTCTGCAAAGTAGCGAACAACCGTTGCAACAGCTCGAGTGGATGACTGCCGAACAATTACAAAGCCATCAATTCTATCCATTGGCCCATGCAATTCGCTTACTCCATAATCCCCCTCCAGACGTTTCTATTAAAGCCTTGGAGGAAGGTTCTCATCCAGCGTTACAACGTCTGGCTTTTGATGAATTATTAGCCCAACGTTTGAGTATGCAATTTGCTCGCCAATCGCGTAATACCCTGCATGCCCCTGTCTTATTGCCTGATCCGAAACTCAATCACCATTTTGTTAATTCACTGCCCTTTGCCTTGACTCAAGCACAGCAAAGAGTAGCAGAAGAAATCAGTACTGATCTCCAACAGGTTCGACCGATGTTACGTTTAGTACAAGGTGATGTGGGCGCAGGCAAAACAATCATTGCTGCCCTTGCTGCCTTACAAGCTATAGCAAATAATCAACAAGTTGCCCTGATGGCTCCTACTGATCTTTTAAGCGAGCAACATGCTAACAACTTGCTTCAATGGCTAGAACCCTTAGGTATACAAATACTAAGACTGAGCGGAAAAATGAAGTTAAGTGAACGGCGTAGATCTTTTTCTGCTTTAGCAGATGGCAGTTGCCAGTTGATTATTGGAACTCACGCATTGTTCCAAGAAGAAGTGGTTTTCGCCCGCTTAGGGTTAATCATTATTGATGAACAACATCGTTTTGGAGTAGAACAACGCCTGCTCTTACAGCAAAAAGGACAGCAAAATAATTTAACTCCTCATCAACTATTAATGACTGCCACCCCAATTCCCAGAACCTTATCCATGACCCATTTGGCTCATTTGGATATCTCTATTATTGATGAATTACCTCCGGGACGTATTCCAGTAACCACTGCTGTATTAAGCCAAGAAAAAAGAGAAACTATTATTGAGCGTTTACAAGTCGCTATTGCTGATGGCCGCCAGGTTTATTGGGTTTGTACGCTGATAGAAGAATCAGAAAAATTGCAATGCATGGCTGCAACAGAAACTGCCCAAACATTACAAACTCAACTCCCCAATGCTCGTGTTGGCCTAGTTCATGGACGCATGAAAGCCCTAGAAAAAGAAGCAACTATGGCTGCCTTCAAATCGGGAGAAATTAACTTACTGGTTGCCACCACTGTCATAGAGGTGGGAGTAGACGTACCTAATGCCAGCTTAATGATTATTGAAAATGCAGAACGCCTGGGTTTATCCCAACTTCATCAATTAAGAGGACGCGTTGGTCGAGGCAGCACCCAATCCCACTGTATTTTACTTTACCAATCTCCGCTTTCAGCACAAGGAGCGGAACGCTTAAAAACCATGAGGGCTACCAATGATGGTTTTCTTATTGCTGAAAAAGATATGGAGTTAAGGGGAGCAGGAGAAATATTAGGCACTCGCCAAACCGGTTATCGACAATTTAAAATTGCCAATCTTCAGCGCGATCAAGCGTTATTGAAGCGTCTCTCCCCCATTGCTCAGAAATTATTGCAAGAAAATCCTGACATGGCTTATCAATTGACCCAACGTTGGCTAGGAGATTTCGAACAATTTTTACAAGGCTAAATAAAAAAATAAAAATCAAGACTGTTTTTTTATTTTTTCTTTGTTAAGATATGAGGGTTTTTTCTTTGTAATCCCAAAATTTTCTGTGGATAATTATATCCATTATTTTCCCCCTTCTTTAACTCTTAGAAAATTAATCCCACTTTTTTCCTTATTTATCAATAATATAGATTATTTTTCTACAAAGTAAGCCAATTTATTTATCCACAAATTCTGTGGATAACCCTGTGT
>CAZTYT010000119.1:0-6980 GCA_964618245.1 uncultured Legionella sp.
TTTGTAAATTTATTGAACAAATATTGCATTAGATGTATAATTTTGTTTCTTATGGATTATTTGAGGTGGAAAAATGGGAAAAAAGAAACCATCGAGTTCAACTTTGTTGATTCACTATGTAGCAAATAGTTTGGTAAAAAATCTACCCAACGGGTTACGTCAATTTACTAATCATTATCTTCAATATCAAGGTTTACTTCCTAAAAAGAAAATAAGAAACACAGCAGAACTTCCAGAGAAAACAAGCAATCAGGCAACCCGGCTACTTCTAGAAGACAAACAGCCAACTTCTTTGTTTGATCTAAATAAAGATGTATTAGGATTGATTGGATCCTACCTTCCTGAAGAAAAAACAAAACTCAACATTGCCCTAACTAATAAGGGATTATACTCCTTATTTTACAGTGAGAATCCAGAAAAGCGACTTCTCAACAAGATAATGGAACTTATCGCAACAGGCGAACAAGCACGGGCAGAAAAATTTCTCTCTAACCACCCCCAATTTGCAGTAAAAAAAGTAAAATACACCGACTGGTGTGGACGAACATTTGAGTGCTCTCCTTTTGAATATGCTATATGGGCATTAGATATTAAATACATGGGAAACATGATAGTGAAATGTCTGCCTAAAACTGCCGAAGGTGAAAAAATAAGGCTGGAATTGTTAGCCCAATTAAACGAAATGCAGCAAAACGGTTTAAGTTATACTTTAGAGGGTGTTAAACATGAGGGAGAAAAGCATTTCGACCTTACACCGCTAAAGAATGCTTTACAAACATATGCAACTGACAAACAAACCCGTAACATGTCTAAAACACAACTTATACAATATTGGTGTCATAATGTCGGTGGAGAACAAAAACTATTGCCAGTTTATCTTCGCCAAGAGTATTTGTGCCCTCACCGCTCATTTTCTCCACCTAAATTCGATCAAGAGCATTTTCAGCGCTCATTACAATTTACAGATTGGACAACTAACAGAGAAGGAACTGCCCATCAAATTTGGAATAAAGAGCTTGTCGGACTTGGTGATACGTATGCCATTTATGGTGGTACCGACGAGCCAGAGAGAGTGAACAGACAATGTGGAGCAAGAGATTTCGCCAATACAGGTGATTATGAATCACTGGTTGCTTTGGAAGATACACGATTAAATAAAGATCTTCCGGCTCTGCAAAAGCTCTTGGAAATCCCTCTTATACAGCCTAATATTCAAACAATAATCAAACATCTTGGGTTTTAGCTCCAATAATTAGCAAGCATAGCAACAACCTTGAAAAACACAAGACAGTTGCTTATTTATGTTTTCAGGTGTAGGTGTATGTATTCTAATTTCATCATGTTCAATTTAATCCATATGCTACACTAAATAGACTATGCAGTTTGATGAATAGGCAATTGTGGTTTTAAAGGTACAGAAACTACAGAGCCAGAATAAAGAAAGGTCAAAAGTTTAAACGGCAATTTAAAATTATGGAGAGCATTTATGAACATAAAAGGAATAAAAAGAACTTTTCTATCTATGTTATTGGTGCCAACTTTTATTGTAACACCATCATTTGCCAGTTCTGAAAAAAACACCGCTGATAATAAAATAAATACGGTGATTACGCCTCAAATTTTTGAAATGGCAAAAAAGAATGAAAACTGGAAGTTAGCACTTGTGACAGGTAAAGATGCACAGGTTGTTTTTATGAATATCACGCCCAAGACTAATCCCAACAATGAGATTGGGATGGAAACCCATGAATTTGATCAAGTCATCTTTGTTGTTGAGGGCCAAGCTAAATCTATTCTCAATGGCAAAAACTCAACTGTTGCAGCGGGTGACATGATTTTTATCCCTCAGGGGACTCCTCACAACTTTATTAATCTTAGTGCCAAGAAACCATTCAAAATAATTAGTGTCTACTCAGCCACTGATATTCCTGAAAATGCGGTATATAAAACCAAATCTGATACGCCACAAGATTAACTTGATGGTGTGTCGATTGTCTGCGGGAAATATTATCGCAATAACTCCTTAAGCAGATACAGAAAAATTTGGTAATTCAAGATCCATAGCCGCCTGGCTATGGAAAAACCAAGCGTTTTCCACACCCCCATTCCCCATCGTTTGACCACGGGATCTAGCAATCTTGGCTGACTCCATTAGGGGTAGAGGGATATCTGCTTAACCTGGCCCAGGCTCCTTAGTTAGACAAAAAATTTTTATTTTATTTCAATGAGTTAAAAAACCGTGGGAATAATTACTATTTTTTTAATTTATTCTTTAGATAAAATTCATAAACATATTGAACCAATATTGAGCACGATGTATAATTTTGTCTCTTATGGATTATTTTAGGTGGAAAATTATGGGAAACAAAAAACCATCGCGTTCAACTTTGTTAGTGGGTTATATAGCAACAAGCTTGATGAAAAACTTACCCGATGAAGTGAGTAAATTTGCTAACCTTTATTTTCAATATCAGGGTTTAACCCCTAAAAAAAATAAAATAAAAAACCATCAAAACCTTGAAAATCAATTCCCTTTAAAACATGAACAGCCCACTTCTCTGGTTGATCTACATACAGATGTATTGGCATTAATTGGACAATATCTTATTGATGAAAAAACAAAGTCCGGCGTAGCTCTTACTAATAAAAACTTATACTCCTTATTCTATAAGGATAAACCAGAAGAACGTCTGCTCTCTAAGATAATGGAAGTTGTCGCAACCGGTGATCAAGAGAGGGCGGAAAAAATTTTATCCTGTTCCCCTAAATTTGCAACAAGAAAAATTGAATACACTGACTGGTGCGGACGAAAATTCTATTGTTCTCCTTTCGCATATGCTATATGGGCATTAGATATTAAATACATGGGAAATATGATAGTTAATTGCCTGCCTAAAACTGCCGAAGGTGAAGAAATAAGGCTGGAATTATTAGCCCAATTAAAAGAAATTCAGCAAAACGGTTTAAGTTACACTTTAGATGATGTTAAACATGAAGGAGAAAAGCATTTCGATCTGACACCACTGAAGAATGCTTTACAAACTTATACGACTGCCCAGCAAAATCGCACCATGACCCAACCACAAGCCACACAATATTGGTGTAATAATGTAGGCAAAGCACAAAAATTATTGCCAGTTTACCTTCGTCAAGAATATTTATGCCCCGAACGCTCCTTTTCTCCACCTAAATTCAATCAAGAGCGTTTTGACCGCACGTTAAAATTTACTGATTGGTCTGCTAACAAAAAAGGAAAGGTCCATCGGGTTTGGAATAAAGAGCTTGTCGGACTAGGTAATACGTATGCCATTTATGGAGGTACTGCTAAGCGAAATATACTAAATGGGCGTCGTGGTGCAAGGAATGTAGCCAATATAGGTGATTATGAGTCATTGGTTGCGTTGGAAGATGCTCGATTAAACAAAGATCTCCCTGCGTTGCAAAAACGATTAGAGACGCCCCTTATGAAACCTGATATTCAATCAAGCAAACGCCTTAAATTTTAACCACTAGTCTTACATAGTGGGCGTCCTGATTTTCTTGATAGCCGAATCCCTGCAGTCGATACTGTTGGGATTTAAGGACTTCAGATAGAAGAGATATGTCACAGACCTGGTTAGTGTGGGCTAGCTTCTTCTTACCAAGATTTTCTTTAGAAAAAACAGATGGAGTCACTTTTGAATAAGTGTATCATAAGGACATTGCTGAAAATTATAAATGCATCAGTTAATTGATTCAGTAATGAAGAAACAGGAAAGGGCTTTCTCACACCCACTTAGAAATGGAGTTTCAATGAAACAAAATGTCTCCCATCTGCCAAGAGAACTCAGCCATATGGTTTCATGGTCTCTTACTCGTTTAGGGAAAGCCATCGCAGATATCTATGGAAAAGAAACCCATGAAAAAATTGAACAAATTCGCTCTTCCATGCAAAACACAATAGGGAATGATTCGTCTACACTTGGTAATGCGCTTCGTAGCCTTCAAGTAGAGCTTTCAAAGCTTGAAAGAAATCAACTTTATCAAATTGCTCATGGGTTCTCGCTCATGATGGAACTCATTAATGCTTGTGAGAATGCCTATCGCATTTTTCGAATCAACCAAAGAAAAGAAAAAATCTATTTGGATAAGCCACAGGGTATTCATTATGTCTTAACTGCCCACCCAACAGAGGCTCGCACCAGTGAGTTTTTAACTCTTTCCAAAGCAATTTGCGACTATCTGGTCGAAGTGCTTAAATCCCCCTATCTGGTAGATGAATCTCATCTGGATCAACTGCTTAAACTCTCACTGCAAATTAATATTTCCTACCATGAAAAACCAAGTGTGGAAGACGAAGCTCAATACATTTATCAGTACGCCCTCAATCCGCTCAACCTCCAACTGTATCACTCTTTTTTAACCAAAGGTGTTCCTATTCAATTACGCACCTGGGTAGGTGGTGATAAAGATGGGCATTCAGGTATTAATGAAAAAGTAATGATTAAAAGTCTTGAGCTTTCTCGTTCCTTCTTTATTGCCTATATTCAGGAATGCCTAAAAGAAGTCTTAGGAACGATTAAGCTCTCAAGTGCATTAAGTGCAAACCAAATTTTAGCCAATAAGATTAGGCAGATTGCTAAAAAAGCAAGCTACTTAAAAAAAATACAACCAAAGGATTATGAACAAGTATCTGCGTTCAAAAATGAATTAACCGCAGTACAGAAAGAGACCTTAAAGTTTTTAAATTTTGAAGCCGAACAATTCTCCATTATGTCCAGCCTGTTTCAGCTTTATCCTGCTCTAGTCATACCTATCGAGCTCAGAGAAGATTCAGCCATTGTAAAAGCGAGTTTGACAAGCATAAAAAAAACAACCATCACTAAAATGCTTGAACAAGTCTATTCTATAACTCAAGGGACTGATCCTAAAAACTACATACGTGGGTTTATTCTTAGCATGGTAGAGTCTGCTGAAGATATAAAAAATGGAATTAACCTGGTCAAAAAAATTTTTAAAAGCTACGCCCTGCCTGTTGTACCTTTGTTTGAAAACCAACTTGCCCTCACTAGTGCAGCTATCATTTTAAATAATTCCATCACCGAAGATATTAGGCAGAAACATCTTAAACAGTGGAATGGAAACTATGAAGTCATGCTTGGTTATTCCGATTCATCAAAAGAAAATGGGGTATTACCTTCTCGCCTTATGATTGCCAAAAGCTTAAAAAGTATTCAGTCCACCCTAGAAAATAAAAGTCTTCGTCCTATTTTTTTTCATGGTGCAGGCGGTAGTATTGAACGGGGCGGCGGGGATATCAAAGAACAAACTGCTTCTTGGTCTAAGGAAATTATGGCTAATTATAAGGCGACCATTCAAGGCGAAATGGTGGCCAGACTTTTTGGTTCAAGTTCCATACTTAAAAGCCAGATCGACAAATTCCTTGATATTTATTCACAAAAAGATAAAAACACAGATAATGATTACCCCGAAGAACTGGCATTATTTTCCACAAGGGTCAGTCAGAAATACAAGGCACTGATACAAAGTGAATGGTTTTGGGCCACCATTGAACAAGCCTCACCCTATCATTTTTTTGAAGGATCTGAAGATTGGCTCTCGTCCGACCAAACGAAAATCAGGGCCCGATCAAAGAAAGCTTCGAGCCATTCCCTGGATTCTATGCTGGACTCAGACACGACTGCTTTTCCCAACTTGGTGGGGACTTGGCTCCACATGGTTAGAGCTCAATGACCAGGAAAAAAACAAGCTTAAGATTCTCTATAGGGAGAATGCACTTTTTGCTGCCTTTGTCAAACAACTAGGCGTAACCCTTTCTAAAGTTTATCTTCCTATCTGGGAACAATACTTATATCAATTAACAGGCTCCAATGAATATCTTCAGCCCTTTCAGTCGGAACTGGAATCAACAATCTTATTCTTCCATCAAATAACTGGTGAGAAAGATTTTTGCTTTCATCAACCCTGGCTTGGAGAAAGTATCCAATTAAGATCAACCTTAATTCATCCATTAAATCTCATTCAGATTGAAGCTATGAAAAGGAACGATTTACCTCTTTTAAGAAAAACAGTTACTGGAATTTCTTGTGGGATGTTGACAACAGGATGATCCAACAAATAGTTATTTTTAAGGCGTTAATAAAATCCGGACACTCATTGGGTAACGAAAAGCCAGGCCATTATTATCTATCGCCATGCTCGGTAAATTTTTCCCATATAAGGTATTATTCGTTTCTGGCTTAATTTCAGAAACTGTTTTGGCATACCCATTTTTTTCACAAATTATAATCAAATTTCTATCACTTTTTCGCACCATCACACTGCCAGGGGTTTTAGAGATAAACCATTTACCCTTATTATTTTCCAAACTGCACTGAGCTCCTTGAACAGGTAAAGTAGTCACCGCGATATTTTGCTCAGGGTTCGCGATAAAAGAAACACAACCAGTCAATGAAATAGCAAACATAAGGCTATTCATTAATATAATTTTTTTCATAAAAATTACCTTATAACAATAAAAAATTTTGCATCCCATATCATTAAAAATCTAGGTAGTTTAATGATGTTTTTTAATGACATTCAATAAATAAGTCCCTATATTTTTGGCGACTTCCCCTTCAGAAAAAAATACTTTTCCATGCACTTTCCCTTCCAAGAACGCTGCTTCTGCTTCATCATGCGTACAAATAACAATTTCTATGCCTGGGTTAAGTTGACTGGCGCATTGAATCATTTTTTGTGTATGAAAACTATTAGAAAGCATAATCACCAACATTCTGGCATGAGCAATATGTGCCTGAATAAGCACATTAGGCTCAGATGCTTGGCCATAAACTGAAGGAATTCCTTTTTTTCGCAAATGCTTAATGACTTCGCGATTCTCGTCAATAACAACATAAGGAATAGCATGTTCAGAAAGCACTTGGACAATACGTATGCCAATCACACCATACCCTACCAAAACGACCTGGTTGGCAAGG
>CAZTYT010000120.1:0-6839 GCA_964618245.1 uncultured Legionella sp.
TGATGTTCAAACATACTGCTATGGATAAGGGAAGTAATTTTTTCAGCAGTTTGTAATGCCATTAAACCATCTTCGCCAGTAACCAGCGGGGGGGAGTTTTCTTGAATACACTTTATAAAAGCGCTTATTTCTTCAAGCAATGCATCACTTTTTTCTAAAGCTTTTTGTTCGTTAACAATATCTGCAACACCAGGGAACATCTCTCCAGCGCCTTTTTTGAAGACAGAAAGTTGTTTGGTTTGGTAGTCAATTGCCAAAAAAGAATTTTCCTGAAATATTCTCGTTTTACGAGATGCATTAAAACTAATGCGGCTTGCAGAGAGGTTGGCGATACATCCATTCCCAAAAGTGATTTTTACATGGGCAATATCAATTGCTTTTGTCAGGACAGAAGTCCCTTGTGCTGAAATGGATGTGATAGGGCTTTTTACCATATTTTGAATTAGATCAATGTCATGAATCATCAAATCCAGGACGACATTTACATCTGCCCCACGAGGAGTGTAGGGAGCTAAGCGTTCTGCTTCAATAAAAAGAGGGTTTTCCAGGTAATTATCCAAGGCAAGACGGGCTGCGTTAAAACGTTCAAGATGGCCTACCTGTAATTTAACTTGATGCTTTTGAGCCAAGTGAATTAGCTCCTCGGCCTGTGCTGTAGTTTCTGTAATAGGCTTTTCAACTAAAACGTGAATTCCTTGTTCCAGAAAGGCTTTAGCAATTTCATAATGTTGGCTAGTAGTTGCAGCAATGCTTACCGCATCCACTTTATCAAATAAGTTATGGTAGTCTGTATATGACGGAACATTTAATTCAATCCCCACAGTCTTTGCTGCGGTTTCATTAGAGTCACATACGGCAACTAATTCTGCATTAGGAATTAGTTGGTATTTTTGCGCGTGAAATCGACCTAAGTAACCTACACCGACTACGGCACAACGTGTTTTATTCATAACTTGTTCATTTGTTAATAATTTGTACGCATGATCGCATTTCTTTGATGATAAATCAATTTTAAATAGGTATTATTAGGCCATTTGCCAATGAATGGAATAATAATGAATCTAAAAAAGCTGATAGCAGGAGTAGATGAAGTAGGGCGAGGACCTTTAGCTGGAGCGGTAGTGACCGCTGCTGTGATTTTAGAACGACCCATAGAGGGCTTGGCCGACTCTAAAGTACTGACTGCAAAAAAAAGAAAAGTGCTGTCTTTGCAAATAAAGGAGCAGGCATTGGCCTTTGCTTATGGGCGAGCAGAAGTTGATGAAATTGATACGCTGAATATTCATCAGGCAACCTTATTAGCAATGCGTCGGGCTATCGATGCTTTACCAATAAGGCCAGATGAAGTATTAGTGGATGGAGCCCATGCACCTTTGATAGATGTTCCTTGCCGTGCCATTATTCAGGGTGATAGTCTGATTCCTGAGATTAGCGCCGCTTCCATATTGGCGAAAGTATTGCGTGATGAAGAAATGGAAGCGATGGATATTCTTTATCCGGGCTATGGTTTTGCTGGACATAAGGGATATCCTACTGTTGCCCATCGTGATGCTTTAGCTCGTTTAGGCCCTTGCAAGATTCATCGTCGTAGTTATGCCCCTGTTGCTGCTTTATTATGAAGAGGTTGTTGTCGGGCCTTGTGTTAAGTCGGGAAAATTCGTTTAGTTTCTCATTAGGCACTTGGGCCGACATTAAAATTCTTCTTTACCGTAAGCAGTTAAAAAGGATTTTATGTGAGCTAATGGACATTAGAACACCGAAGCAAGCCAAAAACGTTACCATGGCGGTTCCTCCATAACTTACTAAAGGTAAAGGGATTCCTACAACGGGAATAATGCCCATAACCATGCCTATATTGACAAAACCAGACATAAAAAATGACATGGCAAGGCTTGCAGCTAACAGGCGAGTGAATGTTGTTTGGGCGTTATGGGCTATATTTAAGCTTCTTAGCGAGATTAAAACAATTAAAGTAATAATGATAACACCGCCTGCAAGACCAAACTCTTCACCACTGACCGCAAAGATAAAATCAGTGGCATGCTCTGGCAGAAAATTAAGATGAGATTGGCTGCCCAGTCGCCAGCCTTTGCCTACCAAACCTCCCGAACCAATAGCAATTTTCGATTGAATGATATGATAACCTGCCCCTAGCGGATCTTGTTCTGGATCAAGCAGAGTATAGACTCGTTGTTTTTGGTAATCATGCATCACATGCCATACTACCGGAACAGCAGCGGCAACGAGCAAGAATAGTAATAAAATAATTTTAAAACGAATTCCAGCGAGAAAAATAACACAAAAGCCTGCGGCTGCTACCATAATGGCAGTTCCTAAATCAGGTTGCTTAGCAATAAGAAATGCAGGAATACAAATAATAAGTCCAGCGACTGCTACGGATTTTAAACTGCTAGGATGTGATTGGCGATCAAAATACCATGCTGCCATCATGGGGACAGCCAATTTCATAATTTCTGATGGTTGAAAGCGGAATAAACCTAGTTCGAGCCAACGTTGCGCTCCTTTTCCAATTTTCCCCATGAGCATAACTGCTAGTAATAGCGTTAAACCAATACTATAAAGCCATGGCGTCCAGATTTTATACTTATGTGGTGGAATAAAACTTAAAACTACCATAATGGTTGAAGCAAGAATCAAGCGCATCGACTGACGTAAAATCATACCCATGTTGGCATTGGAGGCACTATATAAAATCAATAGGCCAAAGCTAATTAATGCCAACAATAACATTAGTAATGGAAAATCCAGGTGAAGTGCTTTTTTAGTAAAACGATAAACTGGTTTATTAGGTCTTCTGTTCATGTGCATCCGCTTTGAGTGGATAAAGTTCATAATAAGTATCTAATATTTTTCGTGCCACCATGGAGGCAATAAAATCATTTTCAACTACAACTGCTATTGCTATTTCAGGTTTTTCTACTGGAGTAAAAGCAATAAACAATGAGTTATCGCGCAAAGCTTCAGGAATATCTTCATATTTTGCTTTTTCATATTGCCGACCACTAAATACTTGGGCTGTTCCTGTTTTTCCAGCAACAGGGTAGGGAGGATTTCGTCCAAAACGATAACCCGTTCCCTCATTACTGATGAGTACACTATGCATAGCCTCTTTTACGATTTCCCAGTTTGCTTCATCTCGAAGGTAAATAGGATATTCTTCAATGGGCTTATAGTATTTTGCTTTTCCATTATCGCTGTTAACAGTTTTCATTAATAGGTGGGGTCGAAAACGTTGCCCATGTTGGCTTAGTGATGCAGTAGCATTGGCCATTTGTAAGGGAGTAGCAAGCATAAACCCCTGACCTATGGCAGTAATTATTGTATCGCCAGGATACCAGGAGACACCTTTGGTTTGTCTCTTCCATCGCAAACTGGGTACGATCCCTGAAGCTTCTTCATGAAGATCAATATGGCTTAAGTGGCCTAGGCCAAATTTCACTAACATGTCTTCAATATTGGATATTCCCATTTTATTCCCTAAGTGGTAATAAAAAAATATCGCAGGAAACGGTGATAGAGCGTTTAAAATTCATCATTCCATGGCCATTTTTTTTCCAATCACGATAAACATGACTGGAGTTAGGCAGTTTGAATCGACCCGGGTCATAAATGGTAGACGATGTCGTAATAAAGCCTTTATCAAGCCCAGTTAAACCTACAAAAGGTTTAATAGTGGATGCCGGAGGATAAACACCGCGTACAGCCCGATTAAATAAAGGCCTTTGTAGGGTATTGGATAACTTTTTATAATCTTTGGCGCTTACCCCACCGACAAAAATATTAGGATCAAAACTGGGGGAACTTACCATAGCTAAAACTTCACCATTTCTGGAGTTAATAACTACCGCGGCCCCTCGTTTATCTTTTAATGCTTCGTAGGCAGCTTTTTGCAAACGTATATCCAGGCTTAGATAAAGTTTGGCACCTGAATGTGGATTTATCTTATTTAATATTCTCAATGTTCGCCCACTGACATCTGTTTCTACCATTTGATAACCCACTTTCCCATGAAGAATATCTTCATAGTATTTTTCGATCCCGGCTTTGCCTATAAAGTTAGTGGCTCGATAATTAGTTGGGTCAACGGTTTTTAATTCTTGAATATTAATCCGCCCTACGTATCCTAATGCATGTGCAGTTATTTCACCAAGGGGATAATGACGCATTAAACGAGCTTTAATACTTACGCCTGGGAAGTGATATTGATTAATTGCAAAAAGGGCGACCTCTTCTTGGGTGAGTTTCAATTTAATAGGAATCGGCATAAAGGACCGATTTTGCTTTTTGGCTTTATTGAAATTTTCAATGTCATCATCACTGATGGAAGGAATTAGCTTGCGAAGTTGCTTAAGTGTTTGTTGCATGTTTTTGACATGCTCAGGAATTATTTCCAAAACATAAACCGGAATGTTTTCCGCTAATAAAACACCATTTCTATCCAGAATTACACCTCTGGGTGGAGCAATAGGTGTTACGTTCATTTGATTTTTTAAGGATAGGGTTTGGTATTTTTTAAATTCTGAAATTTGTAAGTAAGCAAGCCGTAGTACAAGAATTAAAGATAAAATGATAATAAAAGCAACAAGCAGGTTAAGTCTAAATCGCTGATTTTGAAGTTCTGATTGATGGTTTTTAAAAGGCTGATTTAGACTCATAACGCACAGTTAGTAAGTACAGTTCAAAACAACAGATAGTATATGAAAATGCAAGTATTTACTATAGACCTTTGTAAGGTATTATTATTGAGAGATTGTACTTTTGAGTTGTTTCGAGTATGGCTCCCGCGGTCGATGCCGCTGGGTTTCGTGAGTTAATTGAGATGGTTAAATTTTGTGAGGATCTCTCTCAGGTATCGACCGCGGGGCCCATTCTGAACTTCATAATTGGAATTACTTATGATAAGGATGATTATTAATGATAGTCCATGCCCTATATAATGTTTCCAAGAGAATAATACGCACTAGTGGGTGAGGGAGCGTTAATTTAGAGAGTGACCATCGCTCATGACATAATTGTAAGGTGTCCGTTGACAGCCCCTCAGGCCCCCCAATTAAAAAGCAAAGATGGCTGGATATTTGTTGTAATTGAGTAATTTTTTGGGCTAACTCCTCGCTGCCAAATGATTTTCCCTCAATTTCTAAGGCAATAATGCGAGATCCATTGGGAATTGCTTCCTTAATTAGTGCGGCTTCTTTCTCCATAATTCGCGGCAAGTCTGAAGATTTACTGCGGCGCATTAAGGGAATTTCAACTAATTTCAGTTGAATTCCGTCATTAAATCGTTTGGTATACTCATTAGAACCTTGAGTGACCCAATCTGGCATTTTATTGCCTAAAGTAATGACGGTAATTTTTAGCATGAGAAGACTATTTGTCAGAAGACTCTTCCCAGAGTCCTTCCAGGTTATAGAATTGGCGACTTTCTGGTTGCATAATGTGAACAATAAAATCACCAAAATCGATAAGAACCCAATCCCCAGTTTCCAGTCCAGTACAATTTAGTGCAGGCATACCTGCTGCTTTCATATCTTCCATTACTTTTTGCCCAATGGCTTTTACATGGCGAGAAGCACGTCCAGAGGCAATGATCATATAATCTGTGATTGTGGTTTGTTTATGCACATCAATCACTTTAATATCTATGGCTTGAATATCGTCAAGCACATGAAGTAATTTGGTTAACATAGGGTTTTGAGTTGACATAAGTAATAAGTTTTCCATCAAAAAGCGCCGAATCATATCAGCATTTTCATTATATAAAAAGAAGATTTTTATGTTGGGTCAAGACCCAACTTACGCATTATTCATGAATCTGCACATGAGTTAATAAAAATTTAATGACCGCAAATAAAACCAGGCATCCTAAAGCAGCGATGAAAAGGATACCTAATTGTTGAGTAAATGCAGCAGCGTATAACGTTTTTAAGATACCCACATTTGTTTCACCAGTGGGAATCGCCGTGAGGGAGGCTAATTTTCCAGATAAAAAACCACCAATACCCAAGGAAACAAAAAAGATCCCCATCATGGTGCTTACTTTATTTTTGTCAGCAAGCAGCGTAATCGCTGACAATCCAACCGGAGATAAAAGTAGCTCAGCCCAAGAGAACATAAGATAAGCTGGGATAATAAATAAAGGGGATAGCAGGATAGTTTTATTCGTAAAGTTGCTGGTCAAAGCAATAATTACATAGGCAGCCGTAATAATGAAAATTGCAGCTAAAAATTTCCTGCCAATACTAAGGCCACGCTCAATCAAATTGAGATGTGGATTACTTCTCGATAAAAAATAGCCAATAATCAGCATACCTATGCTTTGAATCGTCACATAGTAAGGCGGTGGAAATGGAATCCCACAAAATGTGTGTTCGACAACTCTTGAGATGAAAAGGGTTAAGGACATAAACATTTGAAAGTAAAATGCCCAAAAAACTACGGAGATAATACACAATAAACCAATCACTAATGTTTGCCGTGATTGATTCGCATTTTCACCGCTAACAGCATATAAAATATATCCTGCAGAAAATAAAACAACTAACCCAAAAATAAGATTGGCAAATTGTGGGGAATTTAAAATATAAAAGGAGGTTGTCCATAATAAGGCCATTAGGATAAAGGCGGCAAACGTTTTTTTATATTGAAAGATGTAAGGGTTATAATCTTTTATTTTATAAATTTTTATCCCAAAAGAAAAAGTGATAAAGGCAATGATCATGCCTAATGCTGCACTAACGAAAGTTATTTCCCATCCAAAATGCTCGTTTAATATGCTTGGCAGGGTGGTTCCCAAGATAATACCTGATGTGATTCCCATG
>CAZTYT010000121.1:0-6813 GCA_964618245.1 uncultured Legionella sp.
GGATCCAAATCAAAAACAATTATGTTTGGGTAATCCAATTGGTTAATTAAACTACCCCAAGGATGAATTTCCAATACGCCCATCTGCACTAAACTGAAAAGCCCCTCTGCACTATCCAAATAAATAAACTCTTCTTTTCCTTCTTGAGTCGCAATGGTAATAGGTTTCAAATGTTTGGAAAAGGATCGGTTATAATGTCGCTGAAAAAAACATTTATCCAAGGTATTGGGACAACGCACTAGGGATAAAACTCTATTTTTTATAAAAGGCATAATGTAATCACAAACTGTTTCATAATAAGTAAGAATATCCTCTTTAGTAATACCATCTTCTGGATAAAGTACTTTATCAGCATGAGTTAGCTTAAAATGTCCTTTCTGATTTAAATTTCCTTTCGTGTCCATTGAATTTACCTCATTTAATGAAATAGCTTGTTCACGCCGAACTTCTTCAGGTTTCTTATCCAAACGCAACCCTTTAAAGCTAGGATGGCGTAAATGTCCATCGAAAGTCCATTCACTAAACTCCACTTCGGCAACGAACCTGGGTTCAACCCATGTTGCTTGCGTAGAGCCAGGTATTTTTTGATGAAAAGGACTAGTTGAGCGCCGTATTTTTTGTAACCGAAAATAAATATCCGCTAATGAATGTTCAGTAAATCCGGTTCCCACGTTACCTATATAGACCAAATTCCCTTTTTCATTAAATACAGCTAACAATAAAGCACCAAAATGCTTTCTATTACCACGTGGCGGTGTATATCCGGCAATAATTACTTCTTGGCGTGATAAGCATTTTATTTTTAACCAACTTTTACTGCGTTTCATCACATACGGACTGTCAATTTGTTTGGAAATGATCCCCTCCAGACCTAACTGGCAAGCATTTTGAAAAATTTCTCTGCCATGACCAAAGACATGATCGCTATAGCGAATAGTAGTATCCTGCCCTGACAATAGTTTTTTTAAAATTTCTTTTCGCTGCACTAAAGGTAAGGAAGTTAAGCTATATCGATCAAAATACAAAAGATCAAACACATAATAAATAAATGGTTTTTCAGCATTTTTGATACTATTTTGTAACAATTGGAAATTTGACTTGCCGTGTGCATCTAACACGACTATTTCACCATCTAATACCAATTGATATGAAGTAAAGATTTGTAATGCGTTAACTACGGGTAAAAAATAATTAGTCCAGTCTTTATTACTACGTGATTTTAAACAAATGGATTTATTATTGATGAAAGCCAAGAGACGATAGCCATCAAATTTTAGTTCATGGAGCCAATTATCACCTTCTGGTGCACATTCAACTAATGTTGCTAATTGAGGCTTAATCGATGATGGAAAAACGCTAGGGGTTAAATTAAGAGGTAATTTGATCTTTGGCTTTTTGGAGTTTAAATTTTTTTTTTTACTAGAAGCACTCTCTTTTCCTGTTTTAGTCCATACAAACCTATATTTTTCCCCTATTTGCTCAATAGATTGATGAGTTAAAACACTATTTGGTTCTGCTAGAGTAATATCAAAATCTTCTAGTTTTTGCGCGTATCCATCACGATATTTAATTAAAAACCAATGCTTATCATCTTTAAACCGCACCAAGTCCCATCGTCCATTCAGTTTTTCAGCAACCAGTTCAAAACGTAAATGCCCAGATTGATAAGCTTTTTGAGGATCAGTATCTAAAGGCTTCCATAGACCTTTGTCCCAAAGCATCACTACCCCACCACCGTATTCATCTTGAGGAATAATCCCCTCAAAAGAACCATACTCTATCGGATGATCCTCCACGTGCATGGCAAGACGCTTTATATCCGGATCAAGACAAGGCCCCTTGGGAATAGCCCAACTTAATAAAACCCCCGCTAATTCTAAACGAAAGTCATAATGTAAATGACTGGCTGCATGTTTTTGAATAACAAATAAATAATGATCCTGCGAAGCAACTGCCCCTTTAGGTTCTGACGTTTTATTAAAATTTCTTTTATTTCGATAATATTCAAGACCCATCCGTCTCTCCTATTAACTCCTTTGTTTTAAGTATAAGTCGTTTAGATCAATATTTGTACTAACTGTGCAGTATTGACGAATCAGGATCCTGGGCTAATCTTAAATAAACTACCCATAAAAAGGTTAATCCTATGCCTAAATCCATCTGGAAAGGAGAAATTTCTTTTGGGCTTGTCTCTATTCCGGTATCGCTCTATTCCACAGAGGAAAATAACGAAATCCGCTTGCATATGATAGATGCCAAATCCAAATCAAGAATTCGTTATCAACGTATTAGCGAAAAAACCGGTAAGGAAGTACCATGGGATGATATTGTTAAAGGATTTGAATACGAAAAAGATAATTATGTTATTGTCGATGAAGAAAAGTTTGAAAAAGCCAGTCCTGACTTGTTTAAATCAATCAATATTGAAGAGTTTGTTGATTTAAAGGAAATTGATAACCTTTACTTTATGAAGCCTTATTTTCTGATTCCAGAAAGCAAAAATAAAAAGGCTTATGTCCTGCTTAGAGAAGCACTAAAACAAATGAATAAGGTAGGCATAGCAAAAATTATTATCCGTGCTAAAGAATCGATTAGTCTGATACTCCCTCATCAACATGCCTTGCTACTGTATTTAATCCATTATAAAGATGAGGTACGTCAGGAAAATGAAGTCCCTGTGCCTCAAGAGGATATTAAAGACTACAAGATCACACCCAAAGAAATAAAAATGGCGATGGCATTAATCCAGGAAATGTCCACACCTTGGGAACCAGAAAAATATCATAATGAATATCGAGAAGCTTTACAAAAATGGCTGGATCAACAAATAGCCCAGCAATTAAAAACGCATAAAAAAACCACTGTGTCTGCAGAAACGAGCCCCGGTTCAGTTGTTGATTTTATTTCTCTTTTAAAAGAAAGCATGAAAAAGAACAAAACAGTAAAAAATCCGAAGGAAAAAGCACCTGCGGCCCAAAAAGGCTCGATTAAATAAAATTGCCTCACTCAGCATATGCCTCGCAAGGCAAACTCTACGTTAATGATGAATACTTAAAGGTGAAATATCACCCACAGTATAAGTTGGTCCATGATCGCCAGGCTCATAAGCCTCCTCATTTTGATTATCTAAAACTTCCAATTGAATGCTGACCCCAGTCAATGGATAATCATTCATTAGATCGTTGCCCATCCTCTGTGCCAGTATCTCCCAAAAAGTAAGGGCTGGAAACTCTTCAGTTGGCTCCATGTATTTCAGAATGCTTGAACGTAATGCACGATAATCTGGATATTCCGTTATTGATAATTTCGACTTATAAGCATACCGCACATAAACATTAACGGTTTGTCCTGATTGGCGTTGCGTATGGTAACAAGGGATAACAAATTGAAAATAATTTTTTCCTTTATTTTCTTCTGGCCTTGCTATTGCTACGTTATACCCATAAAAAAACATTAACATAACAATAATTTTGAATAAATTTTTCATTTATTTCTCCAATGCAAAACAATCGCTTAATACCAAAAACATTAAGCAATTAGTTAAATATTAAAAATTAGATAACGATTGGAGAAAGGCGCGGTGGTTTGTAAATTGAGGCTTTTATACCTAAACATAAGGCAAAAAAATAAGTAAAAGAAATTAATCTTACGAATAGGTTACATAACGAAAAATCAAACTCAACTAATAGAAAATGGGATAGATTGAAACTACATGAGCTGGTATTCCCAGGTATTTTTTGCGGGCACGGATTTGAACGCTCAAGGGTGTTTGCAGATAGGCTACCTAAATGAGTAATCTTGGCATTCATAATGAATGGGGCTGTAAGAATTAAAGCTATAGCCACCAAAATAGAACTAAGTTTCATAATCAAAATTCTATCACATTGGACTCAAAAGTAGCAAGAATATTCGGGGAATTAATGGTCAAATTAATAATCTATCTGAACATAACCATCAAATTCTTAAGACTACTTTCTCAGGATCTGCGATACTGAAATCGTTGTTTCAATACCACGATCTGTTTTTCTCTTTTCGCCTTTCCAGGCATGTCCGTAAACTACTTCATACGTCAGCGGATATTTTCCTGTGGCAGTTTGCATGCTTGCATAATTTTGCTCAAATTTCTTCCATGAACTTTTTCCAGTTAAGGCATGATTACGAGCTGAATTAATATTTTTAACACCCTGAGCTT
This sequence comes from uncultured Legionella sp., assembly GCA_964618245.1. Lineage (GTDB taxonomy): Bacteria > Pseudomonadota > Gammaproteobacteria > Legionellales > Legionellaceae > Legionella. The sequence goes on from CAZTYT010000121.1 coordinate 4,193, forward strand.
TTAATGATCTTAACAATTTAGGTAAATTTTCATAATGAACAGAAAGGAGTTCCATATCCATCACTGGCTCTAAAAAATGCTCAGCCATAAGGTAATCCCCCACATCATGCATATCGGCAAATTCATTCACATGTGCATGCTCATTAATTGATGACCATGCTTCTTTGAGCTCTTTAAACGTATCAGGGCCTAAAGTAGTAAACATCAAACAACCATTGACATTCATTACGCGATTCAGTTCACGAAAAACTTGCGGCAAACTCTCTCCCCAGTGAACTACTTGATTGGCGAATACCAAATCAAATGCTCCAGAAGCAAACGGCAAATGATGCATATCAGCAGCCACTAACGGCCATTTTCGCCGCCAACTGTATTTCTTTTTGGCTTGGGTTAGCATCAACTTGGCTATATCCAAACCAACAATTTGGGCTTTCGGATAAAGAGAAGCGAGTTCACGAGAAAAAAAACCAGGGCCACAACCCAAATCAAGGATACGTCCTGGAGAAATTTTTAGATAAGACAATCGTTCCAGCAAGCGCTCACCAATTTCTTGCTGAACCTTGGCAGCCAATTCGTATTCGTTGGCATGTTGGTTAAATGCCTTGCTAATTTCGTTTATAAGAGCCATTATAACAACCAGGAAAAATTAGGAATCCAACGCTCGTGCGCCAGAAATTGTTTATTGTAACACAGTCTTTGTGTTTACCTTCAATATGCTCGCTTTGCAATCAATTTCATAATGGGAAATTGGCCATTTGTAATTTTTGTATCGAACTTCTCCCAATACTTGAATTAACTTGCCAATATTGTGCATATCCCTTGCCAGATCCTTATCACTTAATTTGTGGACACTGTATAAAAAAGAAACCGCATTTTGATCGAACCTTGGTCACTTACAAATATGAAGAGCCACTACGGAGTTTATTGCGCGAATTTAAATACCATAATGGCCTTTATTTAAATAAGTTTTTATGCCATTTGATCCTTCAATCCCTATCATCAGAATATCAAAAACCCGACTGTTTAATTCCTATCCCTATGCATGCACAAAAAATACGATCGCGAGGATTTAACCAAGCCGCTATTTTAGCGCGTTCATTAGCTAAAATCCTGAAAATTCCATGTGACCTGACGTGTTGTCAAAAAATAATTAATACATTGCCCCAGGCAAGTCTCGAAAAAAAAGAGCGCCAAAGCAATCTAAAAAATGCATTTAGGGCTACTCCTGTCCCCTATAAGCATATTGCCCTAATTGATGATTTACTAACAACAGGCTCGACTGCCAATGAAGTTGCCTTTACTTTCAAAAAAATAGGGGTCGAACAAGTTGACGTATGGTGTTGCGCTCGGACTATAGAAGGTTAAAGACGTTGTAAATCATTCATTAAGAGATGAACCAACAAGACACAAAAAATGATAAATGCCAAGCGATGCAATAAAAGCTCCATCGCCACAGACACCGGCTTGCCACGTATTTTTTCAATGAGTGCATAAACAATAGAGCCGCCATCTAACCCCGGGATTGGAAATAAATTTACCAAAGCCACCGCTAAACTCAAGGTGCCGATAAAAAATAAGAACACAACAATACCTTGAGTCAGGGAAGCCAAGGATGCGGCAAAAACACTAATAGGCCCCAAAAGCATCGAAAAAGGGATCGTGCCAGAAAACAATTGTTTAAAGACCATTAAAAAAAAATAAAGCGTGTTGCTAATGGTATGATTGGCTTGCTCAATAGCTTCCCCCAAGGAGTTCGCACGCTCTACGCTTTGGGCTGCAGACAAATCAGCTTTTATCCCGATTTGCGACAATAAATTGGTATGTATTCCTTTAAACCCATTTTGCTGCAAATTTAGCATAACCTCTTTCTTCTCTTCTCCATGGCTTAAAGTAATTGGAATATTTTTGCCCCAAGCGATAACCAATTGCATGCCCACATCACTCCAAGTGAGAGTATTTTGGTTCGCCACCTTCATGAAACAATCACCAGCAATAATCCCTGCCTGAGCAGCCGGACTTTGCGGTTGTACTGATAGGACTTGAGGTACAGTATAATGAAGACCAATACTATAAACAAAAATCAGGGCGCACCAGGCCGTAATAAGATTTGCCACGGCTCCAGATAATAAAATAATTATTCGTTGCCAAACTGCTTTTTTATCGAAACAACTTGAGTAATCAGAAGGCTCAACTGAGCTAATACGCGTATTTTCTAATTGAACATATCCACCTAAAGGAAACATAGCCCAAATCCACTCACGCCCGCTAGCACTTCGCCAATGCAATAATGGCTTACCAAATCCTATAGAAATTTTTTTTATTCTTACCCCAAAAAGATACGCAGCGATTGCATGCCCAAGCTCATGAATCCCTACGACTAAAATTAAGGTAAGCAAAATGGCAATAATAGCCAAAAACATAATTTACTCCATGACAGGAGAGAATAACTTCTCTAATTTAAGAAAAGCACATGACAACAATCACGTTGTAAAAATAATTTATTTTGTATTATCAACCACTAATTCTAATACAGGAGCCCCTTTTCTTCCATCCAACTCATACCCTTGCCGATAAACCTCAAACACTCGATAAGCCTGGTTTGATTCACTATCGACCAATTC
>CAZTYT010000122.1:0-6776 GCA_964618245.1 uncultured Legionella sp.
TTTTTTAGCCTAGTTTGAGGTAGAATAACATTTTTGTTGAGTGTAATTGAAAATGCCTGTTTCACATATGTTTTTGGCACTTTTAGTCGTTCTTGTATGGGGTATGAACTTCTTGTTTGTAAGCATTGGACTTACTGAAGTTTCGCCCTTATTGCTCTGCGCCCTACGTTTTCTTTTAGCCAGTGTCCCTGCTATTTTTTTTATAAAACCGCCTAGCTCCTCGTTTAAGTTAGTTGCATTGTACGGTTTAATCATGTTTGCCTTACAGTTTGGTTTACTCTTTTTGGGTATGAGCATAGGCATGCCTACCGGTATAGCCTCTATTTTAATTCAAGTGCAAGTCTTTTTTAGTATGTTTTTTGCCGTGCTCTTTTTAGGCGAACAACCTAGTCTCAGTCAGATTGTGGGGGCTTTGGTTTCTTTTTCCGGTATTGCACTGGTGGGCATGCATTTTGATAGTGATATTTCTATCCCTGGATTTTTCTGTATCCTTGCGGCGGCAGCGACTTGGGGAATTGGTAATTTGATTACCAAACAAATAAAAAGCGAAAAAAATAACCTGATGGCTTTGATTGTTTGGGGAAGTTTCGTTGCTTGTATTCCTATGTTTATCTTATCGCTGATGATTGAGGGAAGTGCCAATTTCATGGCTACCTTTACTCATATTAGCTGGAAAGGTGTTGGTTCTTTATTTTATATCGTTTTTGCCTCAACCTGGGTGGGTTATGGGGTTTGGAACTGGCTTATGGCCCGTTACCCAGTGGGTATGGTTGCCCCCTTCACCTTATTGGTGCCAATAATTGCAATGATTAGTTCTGTGGTGGTACTAGGGGAGCCTTTCTTGCTTTGGAAAGTAGAAGCAGGTGCCTTAGTTATTGGCGGATTATGTATCAATATACTAGGCTCTCGTTTTCTGGCCATTCGTGCTCAGGCAGAAGCAGTATAAAATCTTGTTACGTTTTTTTGAAAGTAATTATTAGGGAAGATTGGTGCGCGAAATAAAGGTTTTTAATTTGTGTGCAGATGATTTTGGGTTAAATCCTGGGGTTTCACAAGGCATATTAAAATTAGCTCAAATGAAGCGATTGTCTGCAGTAAGTTGCATGGTTAATATGCCTCATTTTGCTACTTATGCTGGTGAATTGCACTCTTTAAAAGACCAGATACAAATTGGATTGCATTTTAATTTAACCGAAGGGAATTTGTTGTCATTCCCGGAAAAGCCTTGTTTCTCATTGAATGAACTACTCATTAGAAGCCATCTGTCATCGATCAAATTATCTTTAGTTGCCGATGAATTTAACCGTCAGCTTGAGCGATTCGTACAAGTTATGGGGCATATGCCTGATTTTATTGATGGCCATCAGCATGTGCATCAGTTTCCACGGATTCGCCAAGTCATTTTGGATCTTTATGAGCATCAGTTAAGACGGTATGGTACTGCTATTCGCTCTACTTATCCGTCAGTTAATGCAAAACCTTATCGCTTTAAGGCAAAAATATTAGCATTAACCGGTGGAAAAGCATTGCAAGCAGCATTAATTAAGTCAGCTATACCCCATAATAGTTATTTTTCTGGTATCTATGACTTTTCTTTGCAAACAGATTACCGTGCTTTATTTCGCAGCTGGCTTGACTCCATGCCTCACCAAACCTTAGTGATGTGTCATCCAGGGGAAGAGGGCGAACCTGGTGATACGATTGCTGGCACTCGTTTGAGAGAATTGGACTATTTTGCCAGTACTAGCTTTCAAGATGATTGTGTCGAATATGGCATTCAATTATTAGTCAAATAATAAGCTATAGTTAAGCCAAAGAATTTTATTGTTTAAGGATTAATAATGAAAACTACTAATGCGGAAATTCTTTTTACACCTTTTGATTTAAGAGGTCATCTGTTACGTAATCGCATTGTTATGGCACCTTTAACACGTAATCGGGCAATCCATGGTATTGATGCGCCACAGGCATTAAATGCAGAATATTATGCCCAGCGCGCGTCTGCAGGATTAATTATTTCTGAAGCCACCCAAATATCTCCTACCGGTAAAGGATATGCGTGGACACCCGGTATGTATTCTGCAGAACAGGTTGAGGGCTGGAAATTGGTGACGGATGCAGTTCATGCAAAAGGTGGGGCTATTTATGCTCAATTATGGCATGTAGGGCGTATTTCTCATCCAAGCCTGCAACCTGGGGGCGTTGCACCAGTAGCACCTTCTGCTCTAATGCCTATTGGACAAAAAACATTTATTGAAAATGGAACCTTTACTGAGATTGGCCAACCACGCGCATTAACTTTAGACGAGATCCCGCTCATTATTGAGGATTACCGCAAAGCCGCCCGCAATGCAATTAATGCTGGGTTTGATGGAGTAGAAATACATGCTGCAAATGGGTATCTCATTCAGCAATTCTTATCAGATGGTTCAAACCAGCGTAAAGACAGTTATGGTGGCTCAGTGGCTAATCGCTTACGATTTGCACTGGAAGTGGTGGCAGCCATTACTGCGGAAATTGGCGCTGAACGCACCGGCATTAGGTTGTCCCCGATAGGACCAATCAATGGTATTTCTGAATCTTCTCCTACCGCGGTGTACTTTCCACTGATGCGCGAATTAAATCAATTTAAATTGGCTTATATTCATATCATTGAAGGGGCAACGCAAACCTCTCGTGACTTTGATGGTTTTGATTTTCATGCGTTGCGGGCTGAGTTTGATGGCCCATGGATGGTCAATAATAACTACACCAAAGAGATGGCTATTGAGGCAATTAATTCAGGCTATGCGGATTTGGTTGCTTTCGGCAGACCTTATATCGCTAATCCCGATTTAGTCGCACGCTTTCAGCAAAATGCGCCATTGAATGAAGCTGATCGCAGTACTTTCTATGGTGGGACAGCGAAAGGGTATACAGATTATCCTGCACTGTAAAATAGAAAAAAAGTTTTGGCTTGAGATTTAATTTGATTAGCGGCGTTGGTAATTTGGAGCGAGAGGGCTGTAATGAATCAATATAAAGGCGAATGTTTATGCGGCTCTTGCCGCTATGTTATCAAGGCAGAAAAGCCAAACGCAATGTATTTGTGTCATTGCAGCCGATGTAGAAAAGAAACGGGTACCATTCATGGGGCTAATGTTTTTTTTAATAATGCTCAATTATTGTGGGAAAAAGGCCAAGATAATGTGACTCACTTTATGTTGGAAGGGACAAGAAAAGAACGTGCATTTTGCAAAATTTGCGGTAGTCCGCTGCCCAGAAAGGAAGGCAGTTCTTCAGTAGTTTTGCCCGCAGGCACGGTAGACGATGATACATTTCTGGAACCAACAGCTCATATTTATTATGCCAGTCGTTCATCTTGGGAAGATAAAGTAGGTGATTTAAAACGATTTGATGAGCTACCAACGATAGGTTAAAGTTTGATGCTTTTTGTAATTAATTTAGCTGCCTATAATTTATGTTAATGATAGGGCATATTATTTGCCTATATCCTCATCCCATAGCGTACTGTTTTGGGCAATGAACTGCTGCATCATGGTGATACACTCTTTATTCTGTAAAACCTCAAGTTTAATACCGTGTGATATTAATAGTGACTCCTCACCCATAAACGTTTGGTTTTCTCCAATCACAACGTGAGGAATTTTATAAAGAAGGATAGCCCCACTGCACATGGCGCAAGGCGAAAGAGTAGTGTATAAAATGGATTGCTCATAAACTTTAGCTTGCTGTCTACCTGCATTCTCTAATGCATCCATTTCCCCATGCAATATAGTGCTTCCTTTTTGAACTCGCTGATTATGTCCTCGTCCAATGATCTTGTCTTGATAAACGAGAACCGCACCAATGGGTATTCCTCCCTGAGCAAGGCTTTGGCGTGCTTCTTTTATCGCTTCTTCGAGATATTGTTGATGAGCAACTGACATGGGTATCCTTAAGAATGACAGTAAGATTGGAGATTTTTTCCAATAATAGCACTCTCCATCTCTTATAGGTATAATAATCAACCTTCCAATGAACTTTAACTAGAAAATATCTGATGAAACATTCTTGCTATGTCTGTTCGGTTTGTGAAAAATCCTTTCCTCACAATAAAATAACTTCTGGCGAATTAATTCGTCCCGAAATTAGTAAAGAGATTATTCGCATTTGCCCACAGTGGGATGAGCAACACTTCATATGCCACGAAGATCTGGAGGTAATGCGCTCACGCTATGTTCGTCATTTGCTTCTGTCTGATAAAAATGAATTTTCAACGTTAAAGCATAATGTTCTGAATCGGCTGGATGATAATCAGTTACTGTCTGTTGATATGGAGCCTCATCTTGAGCAAAAATTATCACTTGGGGATCGTCTTGCAGATAGTATTGCCAGTTTTGGTGGTAGCTGGAAGTTTTTGATCTCTTTTTCTATTTTTATGGCATTTTGGTTAGGGGCAAATTCATTGATTTATTGGTGGCAACCTACCGATCCTTACCCCTTTATTTTCCTCAATTTGATTCTATCGTGTCTTTCTGCGATTCAGGCACCTGTTATTATGATGAGTCAAAATCGCAAGGAGGCAAAAGATCGCATTCGTGCTCAACATGATTATCAAGTTAATTTGAAAGCGGAACTTGAAATTCGTATCTTACACGAAAAAATCGATCATCTTCTCTCGCACCAATGGGAAAAAATGATGGAAATTGAAAAAATTCAACTTGAACTATTATCTGAATTACGCTCAAATTAAATTACTCAAACTTCCTCTTTAATGATGACGAAGAGGAAGGTGGATGACCTGTTTTTACATGCCAAGAACTTCAACATTATGTGACTCGCGAGGATCGCCAAATGTTACCATGATGCCTTTATCCTCTTCAGATAACAATGCAGATAATACGATATCTTTCACGGCTTCGGGAATATTCCCTATTTTATCAGCTAATCCGTTACTCTCTAATGCAAGGATCGTATGGGGCATTAACTGAAAGTTCGAATCGTTACATTTCTGTACTAAATAATAAGCAGCCATGGGATCCATAGTGGGGCCAAAAGTCTGGAAACTGGCAAGTTTTTTCATTACAAAATCAACGAGAGGTTTTGGGGCACAAGCGCCATTTTTAAGGTGTACTATGGGTACCGTTTCTTGTGCGGGTGGTTTTTCACTAAATAAACCCAGTTTTTTAGAGGGAACATTTTTATCTCGCTGCATGGATGATTAATCTCTCTAGTTATTAGTATTTTATCTGCTGGATTCAGCCACGTTTCCCCAGTTGAGTCCAGCGAAAGTAATTAATAGATACCCATATAATCACGTTTACCGATTTCAATTCCTTGATTTCTTAAGATGTCATAAGCAGTCGTTACATGAAAGAAAAACTGAGGTAGCCCATAGTTTAAAAGATAGGATAAACCATGAAATCGTTTCTCTTTTGGTGTTCCTGGGCGTGTAATAATCTCTTTTTCTTCGCTGCCATCAAATGCATTAGGTGGAATGCTGGCAATAAAGTCTAGTGTTTTTTGCAGGCGAGCTTGTAACTCACTAAAACTGTTTTCATTGTCTTCATAAGAAGGTACCTCTATCCCCGCCAGGCGAGCACTCACTCCTTTGGCAAAATCAGTTGCAATTTGAATCTGACGTATAAAATTAAACATATCGGGATACAAACTGGCTTTAAGCAGTGTATCTGCTTCAATTTTCTGGTTTGCAATCTGGGTTTGTGTTTTATCTAAAATGGCTTTTAATGCGGTTAATAATTGAGTAAAAACCGGAACTGAAGCTTGGTACATTGAAATAGTGTGTTGCATTTTTCCCTCTTTGTATTACCAATAAATGAATTAGTAACTTCTTTTATCATAGATAACTTAAAGAACCAAGGAGGAATTTCTAAGAGCAACACAGCTTATCTTCCATGAAACAAATTATCTCACTTTAATGAATACAGGATCTGATAGAGCCTGGTAGAAATTTATTGCATGTATGTTGCTCATCGGAATGGGATGAGATTCTTAACTACACTTTGCTTGAGTCTGGTTTTCTTGCTGAGTATTAAGTTCTTGCGCTATGCGTACATACTTTAATAAGGCATTAATAGCATAATTTATCTCAACTTTGAAAAGTGTCTCCCCTTGATAAAAATCCATGGGCTCAATAAATTCATATTCTTCAGAATCAAAAGGATAGTTTTTAACTTCCAATAATAAGCGACGTAATTCTTGATAATACTGTTCACTAAAATGAAGTGTTTTAATGGTGGAGGAATCACATAATGCTTCTGTAAGTTGCATAAAATATAAAAAGATTTGTTGCTGATTATCGCTATTGGCTTGGGTTTCTTGTTTATTTAAAAACACAGTAAACGCTTCTTTTAGTAACTCATAATAAGTATATCCCTTTAAATAGATGCATAATGAAAAGAGAGAAACATGGGTACGTGGTTCTTTTCTAAATTTTACGCATAATTTCTTTTGTAATTTAAATTTATCTTCTTGTGATATATCGATGATTTGTCCATAAGTTTTTTTATCAGGATGCTGTATCAAGCCTTGGCTAAGTTCTTTTTGTTGCAAATAAAAAGCATGAAGGCTAGGTTTGGCTTTTGTTTTGAAAAAACATAAGTTTGTTTGCTTAATGCGATTTTGTCGGGAAGTTTCAGCATTGGGTATAATAAAATCCGGTAAATGATTTCCATGCGCCAGGTAATCTCCATAGTCTTCACGAATCAATAAACCCAAAGAAGTGATAAAGTTTTGATACGGTATAGGATGGCGAAGATAAGAAAAGGTCACAG
>CAZTYT010000123.1:0-6748 GCA_964618245.1 uncultured Legionella sp.
CACGTTGCTTGGATAAATGATAAATAAAAGAGCCGCCATAAGTGGAATAATCCATTGGCCATCCTACAGTATGAATCACCTTACCTGGTTCATGTTTTTCTTTTTTGATTTGCCAGATTTCTTTTATGCCTATGCCATAAGTTTGGGGATTAGCCTGATCTCGCAAATGATAACGTGCCATCAACTTTTGACTTAATTGACCACGACAACCCTCTGCAATTAAAGTTTGCTTGGCTAGTAGATGCATACCTGGTTGGTAGTTGCTGGTTTTTTCATTGTCTTTATTAATCCCGACACTACCGGTAGCAACTCCCGTCACTTGGTTTTGATCATTATACAAGGCTTGAATTGCCGCAAAACCTGGGTATATTTCACAACCTAATGATTCTGCTTGCTCAGCAAGAAAACCACATAACTCGCCTAGACTAATAATATAGTTGCCTTCATTATGCATGGGTTTTGGAGTTGGTAAACGATAAGCTTGTTTTGCCGTTAGAAAATAAAAGGAATCTTCAGCGACTGGAGTATCCAAGGGGGCATTTTGCCACGTATCAGGAAGAAGTTCTTGAAGGCTTTTAGGTTCAAGCACTGCACCGGAAAGAATATGTGAACCTACTTGCGCTCCTTTTTCTAAAATACAGACAGATAATTCTTTCTGAGCCGCTAAGGCTAGCTGTTTCAACTTTATTGCTGCGGATAAACCTGCTGGCCCAGCTCCCACAATGATGACATCAAATTCCATCGTCTCGTATTCCACACGCGCTCCTACGTACAAAAATTAAAATAATCGCTTTTAAACAAGCTAATATCAAGAGGATGCCCATAAAATTAATGATTAATTGATTTTTGACGGGGTTTTCGACGTGAAAGCATGTTTTTTACATAGATTAAAGAACGAGCATGGCTAAATCCAATCCAACTAAATAAATTCACAAAAGAAGCACGATGCGTGTTTAAGGCGATATAAATTTCTGATTTCGGATTATTAATTAGCTCTTCTAATCGATCAGTGTATTTCAATCCTTCAACGGCATAAATAATATGTTCCAGTTTGGCTCCACTATTTATCCAATAAGGATTCCATCGTTTATCTTGTCCATTGCGTAAACGACTCATTACATCAATAATCGCATTTCCAGCTGGACCATGCTTTGCCAGAATATTGACCGCGAAATATAATCGTGGAATGCCTTCTGAAGATCTTAAATAGCCCTGGGCAATAGCCCTTATAGAGGCATTATGTAATTTTCTATATTGCTCTACTTTCGCATGATTTCCTGCGAGGGCATATCCCATGGCAATGACGCTTGGATCAACCAGATGACGTGTACGGTATTCTTCGACCTTAGAATAATTTCCAGCACGTGCATAGCCAATAGCAATAAGTCCTGGGTCAGCACCATGCATAAAACGATATTCTTCTACCTGTATGTGATTATTCGCAAGGGCATAGCCCATCGCAATGGAGTTAATATCGGCATTATAGCGAGAATGATATTCCTCTACTTTGATATTATTGCCTGCTTGCGCATATCCTACCGCAATAGCATCGATACTTGCCTTATGTTCTCGACGATATTCTTCTACTTTATTATGGTTGCTGGCTAATGCATATCCCATAACAATTGTATTGACATCTGCATTATGTACAGTACGATATTCATCTACTTTGCTATGATTGCCAGCCAGAGCATAACCCATGGCGATGGCCTTAACGTCCGCTTTATGTTGGAATTGATACTCTTCTACCTTAGGATGATTTGCTGATTGTGCATAAGCCATGGCTATGGCATTGACACCAGCTCTAAATTCTTTACGGTATTCTTCAACTTTTGCATGATTACCCGCATGTACATAGCCCATGGCAATGGAACTGGCATTTGCATGATGATGGGTTCTGTAGAATTCTACTTTTTCATGGTTGCCTGCTATTGCGTATCCCATGGCAATGGAACAGCTATTAGCCAAATAATGAATACGATATTCTTCTACTAGAGGGTGGTTGTTCGCGAGCGCATAACCCATGGCTATGGAATCCACAGAGGCGCCAATTGCACGCAATAATTCAGCCGCTTTTTGTTGACCACTAGCAGCTAATTTGCCTGCTGGAGTAAAGTACGGAGGTGTATTATCCAGCGTATCAATATGTATATCCGCCAGGCTTTTTTTAAGCTCGTAGGCATCCTGTGCTTGTAATGCGGTATTATAAATTTTGTCAAACATAAGATCCTTTATGTAACGACAATAACTTATTGTAAGTGATTACAATAACATGGTTCTATTTAATTGTAGCGAGTATTTGCAGGAATGGCTAATTTGATAAAAAATTAGCCATTCCTGAAAGATTTAAACAGGTAAAAATTCCTGCCCATCATATTCCTTTGCGAGTGAAGGGAATGCGGTAGCCAACGCACGAAAAACAAATGATGCCACATTATTGGGAATGCTTAATACAGCAAGTAATAATGAACTTGCAGTTAAAACCAGATACATTCCAGTTTCATTCAGCGCTTTGCCCATTTCATTAAAAATTTCATCTCTATCCTCAAGGAACAAAAGGGCGCCAACTGACGCGATAGTAAGACCAACAAGATAGCACGTGCTCACCGCCGTGTTAAATGCAGCAACTACAGCGCCCAGGGAAAAAGCAAGAGGATAACGAATAATGGCTAGAAACTCTGCCAGAAAATCTTTGGGGTCCTCATAAGGTTTAAAGAAAGTCATTCTTTTTTTATAAACATTTAGGGCATTTGAACCAATATCGCTGAGGGAAAGGCTGGATTCATCGTTTTTTAAATCCAATATGTATTGGAGGTCTTCCAGATTTTGGTTAGTAAACATGCTATTCTCTGAAAATCAAAGTGGCTTAATAGTATTTAATTTGTTCTTTGTAGTCAAATTGTTGCTCATTTAAGCTAAAATGATGGTAGATTGATTTAAAAGGGGAAGGGAATGAGATTGTTCTGGGGATGTCTTTTTATATTTTTTTCGCTAACAGCTTGTTCAGCTCATGAGGATGAGCAAGTAGTAAATGCTAATATGAAAAATGGTAGTTTTTCTGTGGTTTTACCGGCTAATCCCACCACTGGTTTTCAATGGTCTGTAGTGCAGTATGATACTAATTTACTGACTCTGGATTCTAGTAATTTTGAAAAGCCCCATACCAACTTAATAGGAGCCGGTGGACAAATGCATTATACTTTCAAACTGATTCCAGGGAAGAAATATCCAGGTAGCACGATAATTCAATTTAAATATTCCCGTGCATGGGAGCCGCAAAGTGCAGTAATGAAAACGGTAAAGGTAAACCTTAAGTAATAGATCATATAGCCTTGGTTACATTATGTTTGATCAAGGCTATAGTTTACACCTATACAGAGTATCCGAGTTAATTCATAACCGTTAAAAGCTAACAAAACTATAAAAATTTAATTTTGCCGCTCTTTGCTTTATCCTCTAGTAAAAGATTAGTTTTTTCTTCATTTGACTCTTGCTGAAAGAAAGAGCTTTTATTTTTTCGATACATTTTAAAGTTAGCGCATATCGATTTTTGTCTTTCAGTAGCATCTGTTTTAACCAAATGATCCATAGCAGTGGATTTAATTGTTTCACGCTCTTTTTTATGCGATTTAAAGTCCCCTTGAAATTTGACTTGCTGAGCAAGAAATCCCTTGGTCAATATAGTATCTTCAACTTCTTTTTCCCCTAACTCTGCAAATTGGGGTATATAAGGCAAATTGTGCAACTTATAGATTGCATGCAAGATGTTTTGATAGCGTAAGGCATCGGTGGATTTGTCAGTGCGATAATACTCATCGTGGTCAGATTTATCGAGTTGAATAAAATAAACTGGCGCACAAGTTGTTCCATTATTAGTTGCTTCTAAACGCCGTTGAGCTACTAATTGAGCTAATTTAAGACTATTATCATGAGGTACTGTCGAGTCTATGGTAGATGATATTACTACCAGGGGAATGTCCAATGGAAATTTATCGACATACGCTTGCGCTTGTGCTTCTTTTGCCGTTTCATGTTGATTACCAAATAACCATTTGCTTAAAAAAGTATTATATAAAAATTTACCCAATCCAAATGGCGCTTTGGCTTTAACTAAACTCCGTATTGAACCTGGAGGTCCTTCTAGGACGCAGAGCTTAATGTCCTGGTATTGATTATTTGCAATGGCTGCGAAAGTCGCTGCAGCTCCTCTGGATACGCCATAGCATATTTTATTTTTTCGATTAGGTTGATTTTTTATTAAAGAGTTGTATCTTTTTTGATGCTCCTGGATATCAGTTGCTTGACCTAAAGAGCATTTATTATTATCAATCGTATAGGCAAATACACTGCCAGGTTCATCAACAGGGTATAAAGGAATGACATGATTTGAATCATGACTATTAGTTACTAAACTAATGCCTCTAAACCAGAATTTGACTCTGCTTAGGATACTAAACGAAGGTGTTTTATTGATTTCTTCTATTTCGGGATATATCCAAAGAGTTTGTGATGAAATAGTGTTAATACCTGGATGAGTGAGTTTTACCAATTCCCCAGTTGAAGCGAGCATATTTTTCCCACCAAGATATCGTGCTGCTTGAAGCTGAGAAGAGCCTTTTCCATGATAAAAAGCCACAGCGGTGCTATCTAAGTCACCTTTCCATTTTAATTCAGTATTCAATGATAGTTCCTCCACGTTTATCAGTGAATGATACATATTTTTTTCAATTGGATCAAATTGTGTCTATGATGTGGAAATAAATCCCAGAATTATGGGGGTGTTAGAGGAGAGGGATTGAGAATGGAAGGAACATGCCTTGATTACTCTGCAATTCATCAAGGCTAGATTGTGCTATCTTAGATTCGCTTAAAAGGTAAGTATCTTGGTTCCCAAAACATATCAGCAATTAATTTTTCCAAATCGGCGTCTTGGTTTTTTTGTGCAAGCCCCGTTTCAATTGCTGCTTTGGCTACTGCGATCGCTATTTCCTTAGCTACTATCTGAGCCTCATCCAGAGAAGGTAATAAAGGCTGAAAACTATCTTTTTTGCTTGGAGCAAATTTGCATAAGGCTTCAGCGGCAGCCAAAATCATTTCTTTGCTAAGTTTGGAAGCATTAATGGCAAGAACGCCCAGACCTATTCCAGGAAAGACTAATGCATTATTACATTGGGCAATTTGCACCATGCGATTATGGTATTCTACAGGAGGAAAAGCGGTGCCTGTCGCAATCAACGCTTTGCCTTGACTCCAGGTTAAAATATCAGCAGGTTTGGCTTCACATTTTTCGTCGGGGTTAGATAAAGGGAAAATAATAGGTCGTTCACACGTGTTTGCCATGGTTTCTACAATATCTTGAGAAAATGCACCAGTTTGTGCTGAACATCCAATAAGAATAGTGGGTTTAATCTGCCTGACTGTATCTGTAAGCGATGGGTGTTGTTTCTCATTAATGTCCCACTTGGCTATCTCTTTCGGATCTCGCGCGTAAGGTTTTTGAGCTTCTGTTAATTCCGGGTCATTACTGAGTAACAAGCCTTGTCGATCAATTAACCAAAAACGTTGATGTGCTTCTTCAGCGCTAAGCCCCTCGCGTACCATTGCATCGATAATTTGATCACTAATGCCGGTACCTGCAGAACCAGCTCCAAAAACCACAATTCGTTGATCTTGAAGCTTTGTGCTGGTGACTTCACAGGCAGCGAGCAGAGCAGACAAAGTGACTGCTCCAGTGCCTTGGATATCATCATTAAAAGTACATAATTCGTTTTGGAATCGATCTAATATACGTCGGGCATTGCCACGACCAAAATCTTCCCAGTGCAAAAAGGCGTTAGGGAATTGTTGATGAATTTCATGCACAAAGGTTGAGATAAAATCATCGTAGGCTTCCCCACTAATTCGCGGGTGTCGACAACCTAAATACATCGGATCATTGAGTAAATCCTGGTTGTTAGTTCCTACGTCAAGAAAAACGGGTAAAGTGCGAGTAGGGTCGATTCCCCCACATAAGCTATAAACCATTAATTTAGCTACTGGAATATCCATACCTCCAATGCCCTGATCACCAATGCCTAGTACTCCTTCTCCATCAGTGACTACAATGACATCGATTTCTGGGTTTGAGCGGTTTCTGATAATTTCTTCCAGTTGATTTTTATCCGAGTGAGCAATGTATAGCCCTCGCGGTTGCCTATATTCATGGCTAAATCGTTTTACTGCAGTACCAACAATAGGAGTATAAATAGTCGGAATCATTTCTCCTAAATGACGATACAACAATTTATAAAACAAGATCTGATTTTTATCGTGAAGGTTATTCAGGTAAATATTTTGTTGCAAGCTGGAAGTATAACTGGAATATTGCAAATAGGCGCGTTTGACCTGTTCATCCAGGGTTTCAACGCGATGGGGTAATTTGCCTAATAAACCAAACGCTTTTCGTTCTTCATTAGTGAATGCGGTACCCTTATTCAGTTGAGGTGTTGTTAATAATGGCTTACCGCAAAGGGAGGTTTCAATGTATCGTTCACCGGTATTTTCATCACGGCATAGTTTAAAATCTAGCATTGCAAGTCTCGCTAAGATGGAATTAGAGGTTGTCTGGTGATAATATCGACTTTTTGTAGCATATCAAGAGGTTGAAATGAATAAGTGTCTGGTCGCCCTGTTAGTGATTATTGGATTGACTTCTTGCACAAAGAAAGATGAGCATTATTACCAATCTCATCCTGGTGAATTGCAGCAG